>CAZOMK010000090.1:0-6283 GCA_964580615.1 uncultured Lachnospiraceae bacterium
ACATTACTCTGCGGAACATATCGCATCTAAGGTCATTGCCGAAGCCCTGCGCCGCGACGCTTGCCGTCCATGCACAGAATATGCCCATAAAGCCACCGACAGCGGCTACGGCGAGCATTGTAAGACCGATACGCAAAATTGCCGACATATCGCCCTTGAGAACACCGTCGTTGACGATGCTTGCCATCTGCTTTGTCAGAATGAGATCGGCTATGACCTCACCCATCATGAAGAGCGGCGATATGATTGCGGGCAAGATATAGGGCTTCAGGTATGAAGTTAGCTTTTTGTGTTTCATTTTGTCTCCTTGTTATCACATTCGTCGGCGCTCTGCGCAAGATTGTTTCTTACGCGCTCAAGAAGCGCAAGAAGTGTTTCCTTTTCTTCCTCGGAAAGTCCCGCAAGCGCCATTTCGTCCGCATTTGCGAAGCATTCATGAAGCTGTGCGTTCTTTTCGTGACCCTTTTCGGTCAAGTACACCTTTGTGGCGCGCAGATCCATGGGGTCTACCGTGCGTAATACGATACCGTCCGCTTCAAGCTTACTGAGCGTAACGCTTACGGTAGGCGGCTTGAGATGAGTGCTTTCGGCAAGATCGAGCTGATATACGCCGTCCCTGATTGAAAGCTCGCGCATTATAGCACGATTGCTTTTCTGACGAAATTCGTCGGGAACGCCCGTATCAAGCTTTTGATGCCAAAGACGACCGATCTCGTTAATTAGCATTATCGGAGTGGGCTTCCTCGGCGGATGCTTTTCGGAGCGAGCCGGTATTTTTGAAAATACCTCGGAGGGAAGCGGCTTATTGTTTTTGTAGGTTCCTCTGCGTGAAGTCATGATGTCTTCCTCCAAATAGTTTATTAATAAATTATCTGTGCGTATTATAGCATCATGTTTTTTTCGAGTCAAGAATAAATTGATTTATTAACAAAATATTTTTATTTGCCGAATTTGTAAACAAAAATCCCGAAAAAGCCGAGGCGAATAAAGGCTTTTTCGGGATTTTATCATTCTTCGGGGGAGGCGTGCTTTTTGGCTGTTCCCGTCGGAGTTATGAGCGGAGGCTGACCGGACGCAGAGGTGATCTGCGCGATCAAAAGGGAAGCGCGCGACGACAGATTGTTGAGCACGGCGCCGCCGCTTTGACGAAATTCTGAAGCGATGTCAAGTCCCGTCCATGTGATCTCGTCCTTTGTTTCTTCATTGAAGCGCATTATTGCGGAAAACGAAACGGACAGATAAAACAGTCCCTCCGGATCAAATGAGACTGTTCTGTTGAAGGTCACCTTTATGCCGACAGGCTCTGAAAGATGGGCGACGATAGTGTCCTTGCAGTTCATTTTGATGTTTCCCGTGTGAGGCGAAATGCGCTCGAAATTAACGTTTTCGAGAAAGATATTGTGATCGGGCAAAAAGTATCTGGCAAAATTTATCATACAGCACCTCCTGCATCAGCATTTTCGTTGTTTGTTTCGGTCGTGTTCGACGTAACGGACGAGTCCTGCTTCGGAAATTCGAATTTCAGCTTTCCCGCATCGAGCTTGAGCACAGCGCTGAATTTTTTTCCCGATTTTGACGTAAAGCCCTCGATAAGCCCCGACGAGCCCGTTTCAAGCATTCTTGAAATAACGTCCGAAGCTATGTTAAGTCCGCAAATTTTGTTTCCGATTGAAAAATTGCAGCCGTCGCCGTATTTTTCGCAGGCGAATCTGAATTTTCGCTGCGTTACCGAAAGTCCGCAAAGCGGACATTTGCCGACAACGACGCCCGTGTCCTCGTCTCCTCCGTTCCTTGACGCAAACGGCGGCGGAGAGGGAACAAAGTCTGTCTTTGCGGCGAAAATCCCCCTGATCTCGCGCTCCGCGACAGCGACGCTGTCCGCGATCTCGCATTCTCCGCGGTACACCTTTTTGAGCGACATACCGACCTCGGCAGTTTTGTATTTATCCATGCCGATACCCATCCGCGACAGCGATTCGATCATGTATTCGCCCATCGGGAGGATCGTGTAGACGTCCTTTGTCAGCGCGATGTAGCCGGATTTTCGTGCATTGTCGATAATGCCCGTTCGCGTTGCCTCCGTGCCGAGTTCAAGACCGGAAAGCATCGCCTTGTATTCGGCGTCGTCGTTTTCCAACGTGTCGGCGTCCTCATCCTCGTCGCGTTTTTTTGCCGACGCTGATTTTTTCTCATCCTTGAAGGGATTTTTCAGATACGAATTGAGCGTTTCTATTGTGTAATGCTTCGGCGGCTGAGTTTCCTTTTCGGTCGGCGCAAACGAGACGTTTACCTCGTCCCCCTCGGAGAGCTTCGGCAAAAGCTTATCCTTGGACGAATAATCGTCATACGCCGTCCAGCCCTTTTCAAGCATGACAGTGCCCTTGACGGTGAAGCTTTCCGTGCCGTTTCCGCAGTCGAGCTTGACTGTCGTTTTTATTACAACACAGTCCTCAGAGCAGAACACAGCGACAAAACGTCTGAAAACTGTTGAATAAACTTGAAATTCGCGCTCGGAAAGCTTTGATCTGTCGGGGATCTTGTAGGTCGGTGTTAGCGCGGAGTGAGATTCGATCTTTGCGTCGTCGAAAATTGATTTTTTGAATTTGAACTCGACATTGTAGCCGAGATTTTTGCAAATGCCGATAATTTGCTTGACCTTGTCCTGCTCTGCTGTCGCAAGATATTCGGAGTTTGTACGCGGATAGGAGAGGTATCCCTTTTCGTAAAGTCCCTGAACGATATCGAGCGACTCCTTCATCGACATTTTGTATTTTTTTCCGAGCACGTTTTGAAGCTTGGAAAGCGAATAAAGCTTACCTGGATTCAATGTGTCGCGCTTTTGCGTCACGGAAACGACACGCGCGGGAACGGAATTTAATTTGTCCGCATACGAAACGGCTTTGTCGTACTCCGTCGGTGAGAATTTCTTTTTGCTCGTCAGCTCGATCGGGACCCCGTCGTGCTCTGTTTTCGACGCGACGGCGTAATATTTATCGGGGACGAAATTGCGTATTTCCATATCCCTGTCGTATATGGCGCGAACGATCGGGACTATAACGCGCCCCACTCGCAAAAGCGAGCCCGCGCGTATCGTTGCGTAGCGCGTCAGATTGACTCCGTAAAGCCAATCTATATATGTTCGAGCGTAGCCCTCATTTGCGAGACGGTCATATTCCGATTCCGGCTTCATTTCTGCAAGCGCGGATCTGACTGTCTGCGGCGTCTGATCGGGGAGCCACAGACGCATGAAGCGCTTTTGCGCGATGCCCTTTGCGCCGATCGCATTCCCGACGCAAAGACGGACGATGATCTCGCCCTCTCGGTCGGCGTCCCCTGCGTTTACTATCGTATCGACGTCCTCGCGCCGGCAGAGCTTGCGTATCGTCATAAACTGCTTTTTGACGCCGGAGTCGACTTTGCCGTCGCTGTCGTGCTTAAGCTCAAACTTAAACTGATTCGGTATGCACGGCAGTCCCTCAAGCTGCCAACGCTTGCTTTGACTGCCCGTATAAGCTTCTATATCGCAAAGCGAAAACAGATGACCGAACGCCCATGTTATGATGTAACCGTTGCCCTCAAGATATCCGTCATGCTTTTGCATTTTGCCGATGCCGGCGGCTATGTTTCTGCCGAGCGACGGCTTTTCGGCTATTATAAGTATTGACATTTGTTTCTCCGATTTGTGTTGTTGCATTAGCTCCGAGCTTCGTTCGTCAGCGGCGAGCCGCCCGAAGCGGAAAGCTCGCGCTTGATCTCGTCGCGCGGAAGCGGAGCGTCAAGCGCTTCGATCAGCGACGTAATCTCCGCAGAGACAGTCGCAAGCTCTGCGCGAAATTCGCGCGCCGACATACGCATAACGCCGCCGGACAGCGCGGAAAGCTGGAGCAGTGCGTCCGACGTGACGATGTGAATGAAATAGCTTTTTCCGAGCTTTCTGATCAGACGTTCGATGTAAGCGTCCGCAGTATCGTTTTCACCGGTGTATACGACGTCGATGCCTTCGTGAGTTTCGCGGCGCTCGACGCCGTCCTTGACCTTGTATGCGTCAAAAACGAGCAAGACGTCACAGCCCTTATAAGCGCGGAAGCTTGCGAGAGCGGCTATGAGCTGAGAACGTGCGAGATCTATTCCGTCGTCGGCGCGTCCGTTCAGGTCGTTCCATGCAAAGATAACGTTGTAGCCGTCGATTATGTAAAAATCGGGCTGTTTTTTCTTCTGCGGGACTGATTCGCTGTAATCGCGAACCTTGCGTTCGCCGTATTGACGTCTGCGGATCGGCCCGAATTCGCGTTCCATTATCGCTTCGAGCTCACCGTCGCTCAGCTTCAGCTTTTTTGCCGCGGCTGCCTTTACGGACGTAACGGGAGCCATACCGCCGACGGAGGAAATGATGTGCATATAATCGCGGACGCGATCCCATTTGACGTTGAAGCCTGCACCGTGAGCGCAGAAAACGGAATCGGGAGTGTTTTCAAGATCGGCTTCGGGATTGTATGCGTGCTCGGCTATAACCTCGTCCGAATTGTGGCAGGGGTAGTAGCCGCACACCTCAAACGAAAATTTGCCGCGACCGTGCGTATACGATGTGATCTCGGCGGCATAATTCATCATCGACGCGACGGGAGCGCGTCCCGTCAGCGTGGAGGTGCCGTCGGTGCCCTCTGTCGGTGCGCCGAAGGTGCCGGACATCGCGCGTATATCGGTCATTACTCTGCCGATCTGCGGTGTCGGGACTGTGATCTTGTATGCGTAATACGGTTCGAGCAGAACGGAGCGCGCCGACATGAGCGCCTGACGCACTGCTCTGTAAGTAGCCTGACGGAAATCTCCGCCCTCCGTGTGCTTTTCATGGGCGCGTCCCGCGATCAGTGTTATTCTCATATCGGTGATGGGCGAGCCTGTCAGCACGCCCTTGTGCGTTCGTCCGCGCAGATGGGAGAGCACGAGCCTTTGCCAATTGCGCGCAAGCGCGTTTGTACTGCACGCGGAGCGGAACGAAAGTCCCGTTCCGCCTCCTGTCGGTTCAAGCGAAAGATGAACCTCCGCGTAATGGCGCAACGGCTCAAAGTGACCGACGCCGGTAACGGGCGCCGCTATCGTTTCGCGGTACATGATCTTGCCCGAATCTATTGTGACGTCAATGCCGAGACGTGAGGCGATGACGCGCTTCAGTATTTCTATCTGCACCTCGCCCATCAAGCGCACACAGATCTCACCGAGCCTTTCGTTATAGCGTATGTGAAGCTGAGGATCCTCCTCCTCAAGCTGCTTCAGCTTGGGATAGTATTCGCGCGCGTCACAGCCGGACGGAAGAATGATTCTGTATTCAAGCACGGGCTCAAGCGTAGGTGACGGCGCTTCGCTTTCAAAGCCGAGCCCCTGACCGGGATAAGTTTCTGAAAGCCCCGAAACGGTGCAGATCATACCGGCTTCGACCGCTTGGACAGCAGTTTGTTTAGCGCCGACGGGAATTTTGACCGACGAGATCTTTTCTGTTTTTTCACCGCTTTCGGCGCTGTACGTCACCGCGTCGCGGACATTAAGGGCGCCGCCCGTCAGCTTCATGTGCGTGAGCCTTGCTCCTTTTTCGTCACGTGAGATCTTGTATACGCGCGCGCCGAATTCGTTCGGTCTTTCGGGGCACGCCGCGAAAGAGTCGATCGTTTCCAAAAGCTCACGGATGCCGACGTGCCTGAGTGCCGAGCCGAATACGCACGGGAACAGTCTGCATTCACCGACAAGACGGCGAATATCGTCTGTTTCGATGCTTTTTTCGCCGCCGAGATGACGTTCAAGCAGCTCGTCGTCAAGCAACGAAATATCGTCAAGCAGCTTTTCGAACGGCTGTGACATATTGACGGCGCCGCCGTCAAGCCGTCCCGTGATATCCGCGAAAACAGCGTCTCTGTCAACTGTCGGAATATCGGTTTTGTTTACGAAAATAAAGGTCGGAACGGAATGCTGTCTCAAAAGCTGCCACAGCGTTTCCGTGTGAGTTTGCACGCCCTCGCT
Organism: uncultured Lachnospiraceae bacterium; assembly: GCA_964580615.1. Lineage (GTDB taxonomy): Bacteria > Bacillota > Clostridia > Oscillospirales > CAG-272 > DTU064. Next base: position 6,013 of record CAZOMK010000090.1, read on the forward strand.
TCCGCTTATGACGAGCACAGCGGCGTCAAGAACGGAGAGGGTACGCTCCGTTTCCGCTGAAAAGTCAACATGACCGGGCGTATCGAGCAAGGTTAATGTATAGTTATCGGTCGAAACGGACGCTTCCGACGAAAATATCGTGATTCCGCGTTCGCGTTCGAGCTCGTGAGTGTCGAGATGAGTGTTTCCGTGATCAACTCTGCCGGGATCGCGTATGGCTCCCGTAAGGTGAAGGATCGCTTCGGCAAGAGTTGTTTTGCCGGAGTCTACG
>CAZOMK010000091.1:0-6221 GCA_964580615.1 uncultured Lachnospiraceae bacterium
TTATAATGCAGCCCGATTTATATTTTTGCAACAAAGGAGGAACAGTTATGCATCTCGCGCTGTACAGAAAATGGCGATCCGTCAATTTTGACGATGTTTCCGGTCAGGACCACGTCACGTCTGTATTGAAATACGAGGCAGCAAACGGGCTTCTCTCGCACGCGTACCTTTTCGCCGGCCCGAGAGGAACGGGCAAAACGTCATGTGCAAAGATTCTTTCCCGTGCCGTCAACTGCGAAAAACCGCAAAACGGGAACCCCTGCAATGAATGTGCCTCCTGCAGATCAATACTTTCCGGTGCATCCGTTGACGTTGTGGAAATGGACGCCGCAAGCAACAACGGAGTTGACAACATTCGCGATATACGCGATGAGGTCATGTTCACTCCGGCGGAATCCAAATACAGAGTGTACATCGTTGACGAGGTACATATGCTTTCCGCATCGGCTTTCAACGCGCTTTTGAAAACGCTTGAGGAGCCGCCGTCTCACGTAATTTTCATACTTGCAACAACCGAGCTTCATAAGCTCCCCGAAACTGTCATTTCTCGCTGTCAAAGGTTTGATTTCAGGCGTCTTTCCGTTCCTGCCATCTCTGACAGGCTTGAATATATCGCCAAAAACGAGGGCTTCAGCTTCACAAAGGGCGCTCTCGACGAGATCGCACGTCTTTCCGAGGGCGGTATGCGTGACGCGGTTTCACTTTTGGAGCTTTGTGCAAGCCGTCACACGGAAATAAACGAAGCGCTCATTTCCGACGTTCTCGGCACGCTCGGCTATGACAAAGTCGCATCCGCCGCAAAAGCGGTTGCCGAAGCAGATTACAACGCTGTTTTTTCCGTCATTTCCGAGCTTGTGTCTGCGGGACGTGACATTTCCGTATTTTGGGATGAGCTTGTCGCGTTTTACAGGGATATGCTCATCTGCAAAACAACAAAAACACCCGAAGCCTTTCTTGATCTTTCTCAATCGTCAATGTCGCTTTTGAGAGAGAACGCAAAGCTCTTTTCCCTGCCGGATCTTCTGTACCAATCACGTCTGCTTGACGAAACAGCCGTGACGCTCTCGCGCGCATCCGGTACGAAGCGCATCACAGCAGAGCTTGCGCTCATAAGAATGTGCGACGCCTCTCTTGACACGGGAAACGACGCGCTTTTGAAGCGTATTTCGGCGCTTGAGGATACTGTAAAGCTTCTTTCCGTAGGCGGAATTGCGTCCGTCGGCACACAAAAGGCAGCCGAAAAATCCGCTTCGACGGACAAGGTCAAGTCTGAGACGAAAAATGCGACTGAAACCGCTGCCGTTCGCGAAGAAAAAGCCGAGAAAGAGCCGACAAAGGCTCCGTCAAACGAGGCTTTGCCCTATTGGAGCGAGCTTATATCGCGCGCCGCAGAAAAGAATCCGTTCATAGACGGATTCCGTCAGTTCATTTCCGGTGTACGAAGCGGAGACAAATTTACAATCATTTGTGCAAATCCCTTTACGCTTAAGGTTTGCACCGACAACAAAAAGCTTTTTTCGGAGCTTATCTCCGTTTTTGAGGGAAAGCTCGTGTCCGAAAATATGATAACGGTCAAGGACGGCGCCGCGCCGAAGGTTAATTCGCGCGATCCGCTTGACGATCTGATTTGATCAAATTTAATTTTCACATAAAGAAAGGGTTATAAAATGAAAGCAAGAATTCCCGGCGGCGGTGCTCCCGCCAACATGAACCACATGATCCGTCAGGCTCAGAAAATGCAGGAGGATATGCAGACGCTTCAGGCAGAGCTCGACGAACGTGTATACGATATCTCAGCCGGCGGCGGAATGGTCAAGCTCTCCATTAACGGAAAAAAAGAAGTTATAAGCCTTGAAATTTCCTCTGAAATCGTTGATCCCGACGACACTGAAACCCTTGCCGACATTATCACTGCGGCAGTTAATCAGGCGATTAAGCAGGTTGACGACACAAACGCATCCGAAATGCAGAAGATCACCGGCAGCGTGGGACTTCCCGGACTGTTCTAAGCAATGTCTCTTTATATCGAGCCCATAGAGGTTCTTTCGGAAAAATTTCGCCGTCTCCCCGGAGTCGGCAAAAAATCAGCGGTAAGAATGGCTTTTTCCGTGCTTGAGCTTACCAATGAGGAAGCGGAAGCCTTCGCAACCGCAATCCTTGATGCGAAACGAAACGTTAAGATCTGCTCGATCTGCGGAAACATGACCGATTCAGATATTTGCGCCGTCTGCTCCGACGAGGAGCGAGATCACACGACTGTATGCGTTGTCGAGGATGCACGTGACGTTATCGCTTTTGAGCGCGTTCGAGAATATACAGGACTTTATCACGTTCTGGGAGGCGCCATTTCCCCGCTTCAAGGTATCGGGCCTGCCGATCTGACGACAAATCTGCTTGTGAAACGTGTGTCGGAGGGTGGTATCAAGGAAGTCATCATCGCAACAAACCCCAACGTTGAGGGTGAAACGACGGCGATGTATCTCTCAAAGCTGCTTGCGCCGTTCGGTGTTAAAACAACACGCCTTGCATACGGTATTCCCGTCGGCGGCAATCTTGAATATGCCGATGAGGTAACACTCAACCGTGCAATAGAAGGCAGACGCGAAATCAAATAATCATTGACGATTCGCTGAAAACATGTTATTATTACATTGATTCTATTTCTCAAAAATACAATGAATTTTCGGAGGTCTTAATTTTATGTCCAAGCGCATTATTTCCATGTTATTGTCCGTTATTATGATCGTTTCCGTTCTTTCGCTCGCCTCCTGCGGTGACGATTCCGGCAATGATCTTCCCATCGGTCCCGGCAATGAGACCGGTGATAACGTTCTCACCGCTCCCGACGGCTCCACAGTCACGCTCCCCAAGAATGTTACAAAGGTCGTAACTGTTTCGGATGCCGCAAAGAGTATGTTTACCGCACTTAACAAGGCAGACAAGATCGTTGCTTCCTACGGCACAGACGAGGACGCAACATCCGCCATCGTAAGCGCGAAGCCCGAACTCGTAATTTATGACGAGAACGCGAAAATCGACGTTTCCGCAATCACATCCGCCGGAATTGCAGCAGTCAAGCTTCCCGTTGCGGACAGCGTTGCAACGATCAAGAATCACCTTTCCTTTATCGGCAAGGTAATGAACGTTTCCGCCGAATCCATCATTGATTCCATTACAAAGTCTCTCAACACAATGCAGCTCGCAACGGCAGGCTGGGAAAAGCTTAACGTTTACGTTGAGCTCGGTTCCGGCGAGGACGGTTATTACACCGTTGCTCCCTACTCTTACGTTCATGAGCTTCTCTCCTCCGCAGGCGGTAACAACATCTTCGGTGCTGACAGCGGACTTGAAGGCTTTGTAACAGTTTCCGAGGCTGACGTTCTTGCAAAGAATCCCGACATCATCCTCACAACAGGTTCCGCAGACGATATCATCAATCGTGAGGGTTGGAGCGAATGCACCGCAGTTGTAAACGGCAATGTATTCTCGATCGGTGAGCTTGTCGCTTCCAATGAAGTCGTTTCCATCGCTCAAGAGATGAACGATCATATCAACTCTGTTATGAACCCCTCGGAAGACGACGCTAAATAAAAATCAACACCAAACTCCCGAAACCAAAGTTCGGGAGTTTTTATCGACAAAGGAGACATTGTGAACGCCGAATTCAAAATAAACGGAAAGATCTTAGAGACAGATCGACTTATATTACGTGCATTTAACGAAAACGATTTAGACGATTTCTTCGAATATGCCTCGGTAGACGGCGTCGGTGAAATGGCAGGTTGGTCTCACCACAAAAGCAAAGAAGAAACTATGTCCGTGCTTCGAGGTTTTATCGAAAAGGATAAAACCTTTGCTTTATGCTTAAAATCAAAAAACAACAAGGTTATCGGCTCGTTGGGAGTTGAAAAGTACGGTGCCGAAGACGCTTTGACGGAATTTAACGGTCTTGCGGGACGTGAAATAGGCTACGTTTTGAGCAAGTCGCATTGGGGCAATGGCATTATGCCCGAAGCTGTCAAGGCTGTAACGGAATATCTTTTTGACGAATGCGATCTTGACTTTTTAATCTGCGGATATTATGATTTCAACAGTCAATCGAGGCGAGTTCAGGAAAAATGCGGCTTCAAACCATACAGAAAACTTACAATGAATACTCAGCTCGGCACAAAAGAGCCGGGTGTATTAAATTTGCTTTTGAACCCCAAAAAAAGTCTCAAGCTTGTATTTTCGCATCCCGAAACGCTGATTTACGCCGAAGAATAACGTAACAAACAAATGCAAAATAAGACCGCCTTTTAACGCACTTTCGCGAAAATCGGCGGTCTTATTTTTATTTATTATCTTGCGCAATAAGCAACTTTATTGCTTCAATGGCGGTTTTTATAGCGTGCTCTGTCGTATGGCAATCGGGCTCGCTGTAACCGAGGAGCTTTCTTTCCTGATTCCAAACTGTCGAAAGCACCGTTCCCGTTCTGACTCCGAGCGCCGCCGCGACTGTAAACGTTGCGGCAGATTCCATCTCGCTTGCGAGCACGCCGAGGCGTTTGTATGCCTCCCACTTTGCCAAAAGCTCGCCCGAAACAGGCATTCTCGCCGGAGAATGTTGACCGTAAAACGAATCCTTGCACTGAACAACGCCTACGTGATAATTATATCCGAGTGCGTCTGCTGCCTCGGCAAGCGCCTTTGTGACGTTGTAATCAGCCGTTGCGGGGTACTCGATCGGAGCATATTCCCTGCTCGTCCCCTCCTGGCGCACGGCACTCATCGCTATGACTGTGTCGCCTGAATGAACCTTTAGGTTTATTCCTCCGCAGGTACCGACTCTGATGAATGTATGCGCGCCGACAGCGGTCGCTTCTTCAACTGCAATCGAAGCGCTCGGCCCTCCGATTCCGGTTGACATGACAGACACGGGCACACCGAGTAGCGTTCCTGTATATGTTGTATATTCTCTGTTGACCGCAACCAAGCGCGGTTCTTCGAAATGCTCCGCAATGAGCTTACATCTGCCGGGATCGCCCGGAATTATTACATATCCGCCGACGTCTCCCTTTCCGCAGGCTATATGATACTGTTTGCCGTTTTCGTTCATAGCGTTGACCTCCGACTTTGTCTTATTACATACATTATAACACGTGCAAAAGCGTTTTACAATCGGTTATTTTCGTCAAAGCAAAAAGCATACAAACAAGACGATCCTTGTATGTATGCTTTTTTTAATCATTATTCATGGAAGGGCTTATTGCAAGCGGGGCAAACCATATCTTCGGGATCGGTATCGAGCTCGAAGCAAATGATCTCGCCGCAGTGCGGGCATTCTGCTTCGCAATACTTATCCTTGAGGCAGCCGTCGCAATCCTCGCAATCACAGTCCTCATCGCAGCCATCGCAGTCATCACAACCGAAATCGTCGCAATCGTCGCAATCGCAATCGTCATAGCATTCATAAACTTCGCTTTCGACTTCGCCGAGGTCGTGATCAAGCTCCTCTGCATATTCTGCAAGCTCGTCAATATCGGATTCGATATCGGCAATTTCGTCGATCATCTCGGAAACGAGACCGATAAGCTCGTTTATGAGCTTTGTCTCAGGATTTGCGGGGTCAAGGTTAAGCCCCTCTGCAAGACCTTTAATATAAGCACATTTTTCGTTGATAGTCATTGTTTTTCTCCGTAATAATTACTTAGCGCGTTCGATGTATTCGCCTGTTCTCGTATCGATCTTGAGCTTATCGCCGATTCCGATGAAGAGCGGAACGTTAATAACTGCGCCTGTTTCGAGTGTGCAAGGCTTCTTAGCGGAGGTAGCTGTATCTCCCTTTACGCCGGGCTCTGTATCCGCAACCTCGAGGATTACGAACATCGGAGGCTCAACGGAGAAAACGTTTCCGTTATAAGAAAGAAGCTTACAAACGTCATTTTCCTTAACAAATTTGAAAGCATCGGGCAAAAGGCTTGCATTGATCGGAATCTGCTCGTAGGTTTCGGGATCCATGAAGTAATAAAGATCGCCGTCGTTATAGAGATATTCCATTTCCTTGCGGTCGATTCTTGCATCCTGGAACTTATCCGTAGGGCTGAATGTACGCTCAATTACAGCACCGGTCATTACATTACGAAGCTTCGTACGAACGAAAGCTGCGCCTTTACCGGGCTTTACGTGCTGAAATTCGATTACCTGAAGAACGGTGCCGTCGCCATTGTCGAATGTAATAC
>CAZOMK010000092.1:0-6155 GCA_964580615.1 uncultured Lachnospiraceae bacterium
GTCTTTCTGTTATCCTTTCGATCGCGCGCTTCGAGTATTCCTCGTTACGAGCGCGCTTTCCGCCCTTGACCTTATATCCGAGCGGAGCGACAATACCGTAATTTGCGTTCATCGGCTGAAAATTTTTCGAAGCCGAGCCGACGGAAACATAATTCGCCATAGCGCCCATCATCGTTTCGTCGGAAAGAGCGAACGGCTCACGTCCAAGCACGCGCAGGGCGGCGTTTATTCCTGCATAAAGCCCCGACGCGGCGCTTTCAACGTATCCCTCGACGCCCGTTATTTGACCTGCAAAGAACACATTCGGATGCTTTTTCATCGAATAATCGTTTGAGAGCACTCCGGGGGAATCAAGGTAAGTATTGCGATGCATTACGCCGTAGCGCAAAAATTCCGCGTTTTCGAGACCGGGTATCATTGAAAAGACGCGTCTCTGTTCGAGAAAAGCCAGATGCGTCTGGAATCCGACGAGATTATACATTGTTCCGTCTGTATTTTCGCGTCTGAGCTGTATTGCCGCGAAGGGCTCTTTTCCCGTTTTGGGATCGGGCAGACCGACCGGCTTGAGCGGTCCGAAAACGAGCGTTTCATATCCGCGCGAAGCCATAACCTCAACAGGCATACAGCCCTCAAAAACGGTCAATTTTCCGCCGTCGTTATCAAAATCATGCAGTTTCGCCGTTCTTGCGCCGATCAAAGCCTCATAAAAGGCTGTATATTCTTCCTTTGTCATAGGGCAATTCAGATAGTCCGTTGCATCGCCCTTTCCGTAGCGCGACGCAAAATAGACCTTATCGAAATCTATCGAATCGGCAGAGACGATGGGAGCCGCTGCATCGAAAAAGTGAAGCCCTTCTATCCCGAGACTCTCGCGTATATAATTCGAAAGTCCGTCCGAGGTCAGCGGACCCGTCGCGATGATCGTAACTCCGTTTTCGGAGTCGATCGAGGTAACCTCCTCATCAACAACGGTGATGTGCGGATCGTTTTTTATTTTCGATGTGACATAATCGGAAAATTTCTCTCGGTCAACGGCGAGAGCAGAGCCGGCGGGCACGCGTGACGCCTCCGCCGCCTCCATGATCAACGATCCGATCATCCGCATTTCCTCTTTCAAGAGACCGACCGCATTTCCGACATCGTCCGAGCGAAGCGAATTACTGCAAACAAGCTCCGCAAATCCGTCCGATTTATGGGCTGGAGTGCGTTTATGCGGCTTCATTTCGTAAAGCATAACATCAACGCCGAGACGCGACGCCTGATATGCCGCTTCACAGCCGGCAAGTCCGGCGCCGATAACGGTGAGCTTACTCATTTTCGTTTTCCTTTCGAGCGTCAAGCTCTTTTTTGTATCCGCATTTTTCGTTTTTGCAAACGAGAAGATTCTTGTTTTTCTTCTCGTAAAGTATCTCGCCGCAGTCGGGGCATTTTTCCGAAACGGGCTTATCCCACGACGAAAAATCGCATTCCGGATACTTCACGCAGCTGTAAAACACGGATTTGTTTCTACCCCATTTCGTGAGTATATCGGAGCCGCACTTCGGGCATTTTACGTCGAGCACTTGACCGAACGGGCGCGTATACTTGCATTCGGGATAGTTCGAGCAAGCGTAGAAATTGCCGTAACGTCCGTGACGAACGACCATATCGGAGCCGCACTGCTCGCATTTATATTCAACCTTTTCCTCCGTGCTTTCCGTTTTCGATGCATCGGAGGCTTTTTCGAGAGGCTTTGTATTTTTGCATTCCGGGTAATTCGGGCAAGCCGCAAACTTACCGTAGCGTCCGCTCTTTACTACCATCTTCGCGCCGCACTTTTCGCAGATCATATCCGTCTCTTCCGGCGGGATCTCAAGCTTTGTCGCGTTTGCCGTCGCTGTTTCAAGCTCACGTGCAAAGCCCTCGTAGAAGCCGCCGAGAACGTCCGTCATCGTAACATTGCCCTCCTCGACCTCGTCGAGCTGATTTTCCATTGACGCCGTGAATTTATAATCGACGATATCGGGGAAGCTCTCCTTCATGAGCTTTGTTGTGGCTTCTCCGAGCGGAGTCGGTCTGAGAGATTTGCCCTCACGCACAACGTACTCGCGCTGAGTGATCGTCGGCACGATCAAAAGATATGTGCTCGGACGGCCTATGCCAAGCTCTTCAAGGAATTTGATAAGCGACGCCTCCGTATATCGCATGGGAGGCTCGGTGAAATGCTGTTCCGGATCAATGTCGATCGCGTCGAGCAGCTCCCCCTCATTGATTTCGGGAAGCAAACGCTCGTTATCCTGCGCCGATTCGTCATCCGTAGATTCCTCATAAACGGCAAGGAAGCCCTGGAACTTAACCGTGCTTCCGTTTGAATGAAAAATGTATCCTGCCGCTTCCGTCTCAACGGCAACTGCGCTGATCTCCGCCGCCGCCATTTGGCTCGCGATATAGCGGTTCCAAATGAGCTTATAGAGGCGGTACTGATCGACGGAAAGGAACTTTCTGACCTTTGCGGGATCAAGCATTATATTTACGGGACGGATCGCCTCGTGAGCATCCTGCGCGCCTGCCTTAGCCTTGAAAACTCTCGGCTCCGCAGGTACGTATTTGAATCCGTACTTATCCTTGATAAAATCAAGCGTTGACTGCTGAACCTCGGACGAAATGCGTACCGAGTCTGTTCTCATGTACGTGATAAGACCCTGCACTCCGCCGAGTTCCGAGCCGATATCAATACCTTCGTAAAGCTCCTGTGCGGCTCTCATTGTACGTCCGGAATGGAAATTGAGCTTACGCGACGCCTCCTGCTGGAGCGTCGATGTTGTAAACGGGGGCGCAGGCTGACGCTGCTTGACCGAATGACGGCAGGAAACAACGTTAAAGCGGCTGTTTTTCACGGAATTGACGATCTTTTCCGCGTCGGCTTCGCTTTCAAGCGCTATCTTACCGTTTTTATCGCCGTAGAAGCGCGCCGTAAGCTTATCCTTACGCGGAGTCGAAAGCATCGCGTCCACCGTCCAATATTCCTTGGGCACGAAAGCTCTTATTTCGTCCTCTCTGTCAACGATAACTCTCGTTGCAACGGACTGAACGCGTCCCGCGGAAAGACCGCTTCTGACGGTGCTCCAAAGGTAGGGACTGAGCTTATATCCTACGATTCTGTCGAGGATACGTCTTGCCTGCTGTGCATCGACAAGACCCATATCTATACGTCTCGGATGCTTGATAGCCTCCTTGACGGCTGTTTTCGTAACCTCGTTAAAGGTGATTCTGTGGCTTTCGTCGGGAGAAAGTCCGAGAGCCACGGAAAGATGCCACGCGATAGCTTCTCCCTCGCGGTCAGGGTCGGTTGCGATAAATATTTTATCGGCACGTTTAGCTTCTTTTTTCAGATCCTTGATAAGGTCGCCCTTGCCGCGTATGTTTATATATTTCGGCTTAAAGCCGTCCTCAATATCAACGCCGAGCGTGCTTTTTGGAAGATCTCTTACGTGTCCCTTGGAAGCAACGACACGATAGTTTCGTCCGAGATAGCCTTCAACCGTTGCCGCCTTTGTAGGCGACTCCATAATTATAAGATTTGCCATAAATGTCCTTTGTTCTCTTGATTTTTCACTTTTTTATTCTAACATAACGTCCGCCCGGAACAGACGTGACGAAGCCGAGAATTTCCAGCACCGTAAGCGAGCTCATTATATCCGACACGGAAAATCCCTTTTCCATAAGCTCATCCGGAGTAACGGCGGCGCTTCCCATCGCATCAAGCAATCTGCGCTCCTCGTCCGTGATCGGAACCTCCGATTTTTCGGCAGGCTTATTCACCGGAGCCGCGGCGAGCTTTTCGTTTTCTCGCTCCTTCGCAAACGAGTAGGAATTATCCGGATCGTCGGCTTTCTTTTTCTGACGGCTCAGATCCTTTTTGTATTCCTTAGCCTCATCTCGTTTTCTGTCGCGCTCCTCCTTCTTTTCCTCGGAGCTGACAACGGGACGCGACGCAATACGTCTGAGTTTAGCCGAATCGCGGAGACTTTTTTCCGTGATCTCTCGTTCGGCGCGTTCGCCCGCAGCTACAAATATCCGGTGCGGATATATAAATTCATACATTCCGAGCACATCCGCCGCAGAGGTAACGACATGAGCGCCGCCTCTGATGAGCGCGTTACAGCCCTCGCTGTTTCTGTTTCCGAGCTCACCCGGAACAGCGTAAATATCGCGTCCCTGATAAAGCGCGGTTTTTGCCGTTATGAGCGCACCCGAGCCGAGCGGCGCTTCGACAACGACTGTTCCCTGCGAAAGTCCGGATATGATCCTGTTACGCACGGGAAAATGCGGTCCCTCCGGACGCGATCCCGGAGGATATTCCGTTATTATCATACCGCTTCTTGCGATATGCTCCGAAAGTATCCTATGCTGAGGCGGATACACAACGTCTATTCCGCAGCCGAGCACGGCAACAGTCGGCTTGCCGGCGTCAAGCGCGCCGTTTGCCGCCATTGCATCACAGCCGAGCGCCATTCCGGAGACGATGACCGCTCCGCCCGACGCCATTGCGTAAGAAAGCGAATGTGCCTGTCGCTCGCCGTACTCCGTCATTGTTCTCGTGCCGACAACTGCGATGCAGACCTGATCGTTAAGATCCAAGAATCTGCCCTTGTAGTAAAGCACGACAGGCGGATCGACAAGCGTTTTGAGGCGCTTCGGGTACGTTTTATCGCCGTAAGTCAAAACTCCCCAATGATTTTTGATACACTGAGACAAAATAAGCTCCGCGCGCGTAACGTCCTTATCCGCCAACGCCTTTGCGGTAAGCTTATCAACTCCTTCGATTGCAAGAAAGCGCTCCTCAGGCGCTTCATATATGTCACGAAGCGTATCAAACGAGCCGAAAAGTCTGTTATACACTGTACTGCCCGGACCGCACGCAAGTGACAGCCATATCCAAATAAGTCTGTCCGACATAATATCCGCTCTCTTTCTCGGTGAATATTTTGTAACGTATTATTTATTTCCCGCATCTTTGCCTGTACATCTCGTACAGCACGACGGACGCCGCAACAGCGGCATTAAGAGATTCCTGCTGTTTTTCCATCGGGATATAGACAGCTTCATCCGCCAACGCCAAGATCTCGTTTGAGATGCCGTGTCCCTCGTTTCCGATGACGATCATATCATCATCGCGGAAATCAAACAGCGGAGCGACGCTTGCTCCCTCGCGCGGTACAGTCGCCACTATACGTCTGCCGGAGGCGGAGGCATCGCGGCATAGCTCTGCAAGGCTGTCGGTATAGACGCATCCGACGCGCAAAGCGGCTCCCATTGAGCCTCTCATGACGCGTCTGCCGTAAACGTCCGCACATCCGCTGCCGCATACGGCACCGGACACTCCGAACGCCGCCGCGGAACGCAATATTGCCCCGAAATTATCGGGATTTTGTATAGCGTCAAGCATCAAAAGCTGACCGTTCGGCAACTCTGACGGAGTCGAATAGCGACGCTTGATCCCGTCGCTGTATCTGACGGCGGCAACTATTCCCTGCGGCGCTTTTTCGTCCGTAACACGCTCGAACGCCGCTTCCGAAAGAACGCTTACACGTGCGTCCGTTTGTGCGTTAAAGACAAGATTTCCGTAAAGCTTGACGGCATCCTCACGCAAAACGATATGCTCGATCGTCAGCGGAGACTGCATGGCCTCCTTGACAAGCTTGGCGCCGTCGAGCAAAAACAGCCGCTCCGCGTCCCTGTATTTTTTCTCGGAAAGCTTCGAAAGATACGTCACAACGGGATTTTGACGGCTCGTTATTACAGTCGTTTTATTCGAAGTATTTGTAAAAGTTGTCATGTGTTACCACCGTATTTTGTCCGTTTCACGGAGTTTGCCGTTCGAAAATCGTAAAATAAACTTGCTTTATAATAGCACAAAAAACCGGTTGCAGCCGGTTTTTTGAAGCAATAATTCAATTAAAGTGCAGCCTTTGCGCGTTCAACGATAGCCGCGAAAGCTTCCTTATCGGAAACTGCGAGGTCGGAAAGCATCTTTCTGTTGAGATCAACACCTGCGAGTTTAAGACCGTGCATAAATGCGGAATAGTTGATTCCGTAGGGCTTAACGGCAGCAGAGATACGTGTGATCCAAAGACGACGGAAATCTCTCTTTTTAAGCTTTCTGCCTGTGAATG
>CAZOMK010000093.1:0-6129 GCA_964580615.1 uncultured Lachnospiraceae bacterium
CTGTATGGCAGCACAGCTCAGGGAAAGTGGGAGCGGACTGCGGAAGCTCGCCCTTTTCGCCTACGATAAGCTCGCCGCGCTCAAGATAGAGTGTTCTGTTTTCCATAAAATGAAGGAACGCGAGCGCACGCATTTCGGGAACGGAAACGCTGCCTTCCCATTTTTTGTATGCCTCAGTGAAGTAATGAGCACGCTCCATTGAGATTGTAGGAGTTGTGGTAACGCTTATTTCACGAAGCTTTTTTACTCTGTCAGTCATAATAGTTTACTCCTTTATATATAAATGTGAAGATTTTTTGCATCAGCCGCCAATAACGACGGGAGAAACACCGAGTGAGATGAGCTTTTCGCGAAGCTCGTTCATTTTATCAGCGGTCGGCGTTGAGAATTCGCGCTTTATCTCGTGACCGAGCGCGGCGTGCTTGTATGTACCCGTATCATGATAAGGCAAAAGGCAGAGCTTTTTGTATCTGACCGAGCGCGCAACCTCGGCTAACAGACGAATATCCTCGTCCGAATAGTTTGCCCCGTCAAAGCCTTCGTTGGCGTCGGGGCCGGGCGCGATAACGGGAACTCGAAGATATATCGACGCGCCCTTATCGGACAGACGCTTCAAATTTTCGAGGATCAGCTTGTTTGAGACGCCCGTACAGTATTTGTGCTTTTCGTCGTTAACGGACTTGATATCGTACAAAAACGTGCTTGTCAAGGGCAGTATTTTTTCGAATTTTTCGAACGGAGCGAGACCTGACGTGTCAATGTTGACAGCAATCCCTTCGCGGTCGAGCGCTTTCATCAAAGCGTAGACGAAATCAATATTCTGCGCCATTATTTCGCCGCCGGAAAGGGTGACTCCGCCGCCGGATTCCTCATAAAACATACGGTCGCAACGGCAGATCTTTACAATCTCTTCGACGCTGTACTGCTTTCCCGCAATGCTTCTCGCATCGGCAAGACAGTGAACAACGCAGTTTCCGCAAGCGTCGCATTTTGAGTGATCGACGACGGCGCGCTTCGCCGCCTGATCCATTGATATCGCCTTGTTCGGACAGGCGAGCACACACGCACCGCATCCAACGCATTTTTCGGCATTGTACATGAGCGACGGCGTAAAGCTTTCTCCCTCCGGATTGTGACACCATTTGCAGGATAGGGGACATCCGGTAAAAAAGACGGTTGTGCGTATTCCGTCGCCGTCATGGACGGAAAAGCGCTGAATATTAAATACAGTTGCCTTCATAAATACAGTCTCTAATTAAATTTATATATTTTCCTTGTAATTATATATCCTAATTACGACTTTGTCAACAGAAATTAAGAATAATTCTTAAAAAAGATCGGGAAAATCCCGATCTTTTTTCGTTTTATTTTGCCACTTCCTCAAGCTCTGCCTTTGCAGCCTTGAGATTGCCGATAATGTCGAAGCCTTGCGGACATTTTTCCATGCACGCACCGCATTCAAGACAGTTGTCTGCCTTTGCTTCGGGCTTCATACGAACGTATCCGTGAGCCGTTGCGGGATTGCCGTATCTGCCGTATTCGTTCCAGATTCCGAATATTCTCGGAATGTCAAGACCGCCGGGGCAGGGCATACAATAGCGACAGCCTGTACAGCCGTTTCTGACTCTTGAGAGGATGATCTTTCTCGTTTTTTCAACAGCCTCGAGCTCGGCTTCGTTAAGAGGCTTAAACTCGGCGAACGTTGAAAGGTTATCGTCAAGCTGACTGTGCTCGTTCATGCCGCTGAGAATGACGTTGACTCTCGGCTCTGTTCCGACCCAACGAAGCGCCCAAGAAGCCGCGCTTGCATCGGGATCTATCGCCTTAAGAGGCTCCATTGCTTCATCGGGAAGCTTCGCAAGTGTTCCGCCCTTGATCGGCTCCATAATAACAAGCGGAATGTTCTTTTCTTCACAAAGTCTGATGCCCTTTGTCGTTGCCTGATCAAATTGATCCATGTAATTGTACTGGATCTGACAGAAATCCCAATCGTATCCGCTGTTTATGATGTGCTCAAATGCCTCATAATTGTCGTGGAAGGAGAAGCCGAGATTTTTGATCTTGCCCTGAGCCTTGAGCTCGACGCAGAAATCGACGATTCCGTTTTTGACAAAATCGTCAAAGCTGTGACGGTTCATCGCGTGGAGAAGATAATAGTCTATGTACTCCATGTTGAGACGAGCGAGCGATTCCTCAAAGATCGCACGTGCCTTTTCGACTGTGTCCGTCCCCCAAGACGGAAGCTTTGTTGCGACGCAGAAGCTGTCACGCGGATACTGTGCAAGCGCCTCACCGACGATCTTTTCGCTTTCGCCGTCAAGATAGACGTATGCTGTGTCGAAGTAGTTAACGCCTGCCTCGTATGCCTTATGAAGCAGAGAGTACGCCTTCGGTCTGTCGATCTTTCCGTCCTCTCCGCGCGAAAATCTCATTGCGCCAAAGCCGAGAAGGGAGATCTTACTGTCGTTCATTTTGCGATATTCCATGTTGTTACCTCCTACATAGGAAAATCAATATAATTTTTTTCTCTTTATGAATACAGAAAAAATAAACGTAAATATAATGAATATTGCGGGAGATGCGGCGCTTTGACAGCCGTTTTCCTCCTCTGTCGGTTCAGTTACCGGTTCGGGCTCCGGTTCCGGCTCAACATAGGCTGCCGTTATCGTTCCGCTTGTCATGAGAATATTGCTGCTTGAGAATATTTCGCCGTAGGCGTATTCGTAATAAGCGTTATTCGGGCCCTTGACAGTGTAGAAATATTTGCTTCCGTCCTCCGGCACCGTTATCTCATCGAAAAAGACGGCATGAGCCTTTGAGTTTTCGGGATCGTCGTCATCAAGCTTGTACCAACGTATCTTTCCGTCGCTCTGACCGTTAACGATCGCCTTGAGCGTCAGTGTGCCGTCCTCGTTTTTTGTCACCTCTGCGCCAAGCGAGATGAGATGTTTTTCGGGATTCCAAAGATTGTTGTACCAATGCTTGTAGCGCTTGTCGGCGGCGTTTATGAAATCCGGGAAAACATCATTGAAATTCGTTGCGCCCCAGCGTGAGTGGTTCATGTCTGCCGAAAGTGAGGCGTCGTCTGCAACGGAGAAAAGCGACTTGACGTTTACGGAGGCGGTGTGACCGAGCTGTTGATCGAGAACCTCCCTCATACGCTCGTTTTCGGAAGCAATGATCGACATGAAATCTCCGTGACGCCAAAGCTGTTCGGACCAAATGTATTGCTGATCGACAAAGTAAACGAAGCCGTTTGTTGTGCCGAAAAGAGTTTTGTCCGTGGCGAGATAGTCTGCACCCGTTTCAAAGTCCCAAGCGGGGCCGAAGGTGAGAATGTCGTTTGCTTCGCCGTCCGCGTCCTTGTAGATGTAGGTGCTTGTTCTGAAATATTCGAAATTGATGTAGTATGAGTAAACGAGAACAGTGTCCGCGAGGCTTTTCAGATCGGCATATTCTGAGTAATGCTTGCCCTCGCTGTTGTAGCCTGTTTCGGAATAGAGCGCATTTTCGAAATTTTGGACGTAAGCGGCGATGTACTGCACCATTTCCTTCGTGCAAACCTCAGGACTCTTGATCGAAATGTCAAGCCCGTACTTTGTCTCAAAGCCGCAGCCCTCGTAATCCTCGCACATGACCTCAAGCACATAGCCGCCTGTTATATCAACGTTTTTGTCTGTCAGCTTGGCATTTTTGTCGTAGGTGTATTTGTGCAGACCGGTGTTAAGCGCCTTGTCCTTGCCGCCTTTGTTTTCGCGATCCCGGATCGTTTTCAGATTGCCCGATTCGCCCGTGACGTAATCCTCAAGATCGGTGACGTTGATTGAGCCCTTGTTGTTCATTCGCTCTGTGAGTATGTAAAGTCCGCGGTATTCGCCGTTGATGTAAAGATCAACGTATTCGCCTTCAATCGCGGAGCGCTTGTTGCCTATGATTCCGGAGAAGGTGTTGAACGCTGCAATCTGAGAAAGACCGGACGTGTCTCTGTCACCCGCGTACATACGCGGTGTAAGAAGCACCCATTTTTTGCTTTCTCCCGCGCCGTTTATAAGTTCAGCTTTCGTAGTGATGTTGAAGTTGTAGGAATTTTTGATTTCCGTTGAGTATGCTGCCGTGAATGAAGTGAAGCCGTGACCGGACAGCCTTTTGAGATCGCCGTTGTAAACGGAGTTCCCGAGCTTGTCAAGAACGATGATATCGCCGGGTTCTCTGTTCGCCTTGGAAGCGTTGATGTTTTTCAGCGCTTCGTCGCCTCCGTCAAGCGTTATGTATACCGATCCGATGCTTCCGCCGTGCACAACCTTGACGGTGTGTGTCGTGTAGCTTTTTTTGGGGCTGTTATATTCCTTGACCTTGATTTCTCCGCCCGAAGCGTTGCAGATCAATGTGTCACCGCGATAAAGCGAGGGGTCACCCGAAGCGTCGCAAAGCATTTTTGAGCCCGTATATTCGACTGTAACGGCGGAAAGGTCAAGCGAGCCGGGCAAATAAACGATATATTGACCGTTTTTTAACGTAGGCTCGATGGAATATTCGTATATACCGTCGGATATCAAAACATTGATCGGCGGCGCGGCTGAGGCTGCGGTAACGAAGATCGCCGCTGTCGAAGCAATGATTGTAATCAAACAAATGAGCAGTATTTTGGAAGCTTTTTTCATGATAGACCTCGGTGGGGAATGTTTTTCGGCACATCAAAGAGAATGATTGATTTTATGTGTCGATTGAGTGTATAATAAGGTTAAGATTTACGGATATGACTGTGGGCAGGAGGAAAAAGTGAAAAAAAATCGCAACAATAATGACGGATTTTTCGGAAAAGTTCGGGATACCGCGTCAAAGCGGACGTGTGCCGGAGCTGATCGGAAAGATAATATTCGAGCCCGAATACAGACGTAAGGAGGCGTTTCGCGGACTCGAAGGCTACTCGCACCTTTGGCTGATCTGGGAGTTCTCGGAGATCGAAAGCGAAACGTGGCATCCGACTGTAAGACCGCCGCGCCTCGGCGGAAATAAACGCGTCGGCGTGTTTGCGACAAGGTCACCGTACAGACCGAATCCGATCGGACTTTCATCCGTAAAGCTTGAAAAAATCGAGCTTTCATCGACTGATGGTCCCGTTTTGTTTGTCAGCGGAGCGGATCTGATGAGCGGCACGCCGATCTATGACATAAAACCGTATCTGCCTTCCTCGGACAGCCACCCTGACGCTGTCGGCGGCTTTGCTGACGAAAAGCTCGGATATTCGCTGGATGTCGATTTTCCGGACGAGCTTTGCGAGCTCATCCCGACGGAGAAGATATCAGCGCTTAAATCGGTTTTGGCTGAGGATCCGAGACCGTCATACCAAAATGATCCAAGCAGAATATACGGTTTTGAATTTGCCGGCTTTGAAGTAAAGTTTAAGGTTGAAAACGGCTTACTCAGCGTCGTTGATGTCGTCCGCATCAACTGATTTGACAGGCTCGGCAGGAGCTGCTGTCGCTTCTGTATCATTCAAGAGTACGGGACGCGTTGACTTAATGTAATGAGCCGTCACCGCGATGATGCCGAAGATCACGCTCATGCCGATAAGATTGATCAAAGCGCTTCCCGTTAAATGCGTCAAAAACGAATGAGAAGCGTAAAAATACTGAATAAGTCCGGTGCCTTTTATAAAATCGGGCTTTACCATGCAAATAACGGTCAGCGGAATGAGGAATATCGTGTAGACCGATGCTTCACTGAGCGTGAACCTTAAAAGATAGCCGGCGGACATGGTGCATCCCTCCGGGAT
Organism: uncultured Lachnospiraceae bacterium; assembly: GCA_964580615.1. Lineage (GTDB taxonomy): Bacteria > Bacillota > Clostridia > Oscillospirales > CAG-272 > DTU064. The sequence goes on from CAZOMK010000093.1 coordinate 5,777, forward strand.
CTTTATACGCGATTCGACGGTATACATAAAGTACATGAAAAAGATCATCGGTATTCCGCTCGTTATGATCCTGTAAAAAATACTGTCGAACGGGGAAACGATGCTTCCGACAAGATAGGCGGCGATCGCCGAACAAACTGATACGAGAAATATCAAGAGAAGTTTTATTATATAAAATTTGAAGACACTGTTTTTCATTTGAAGCTCCGATTGAGATTGAGTTCTTACTTTATAGTTAAGTATAACAAAAAAAATCCGTCAGTGCAATCGTTATTCTGTATAAAAAGAAAAATTCGAATAAAATTTAACAAAGTGTTTTATATTTGAATTTTTTATGATATAATAGCTTATAT
>CAZOMK010000094.1:0-6045 GCA_964580615.1 uncultured Lachnospiraceae bacterium
CCGAAATACGCAATTCAAGCGTTTCGGCTTCGGGAACAGCCTCGTTTACGTGATCGGAAACTCCGTCAAGACGCGTTGCGATGATGGCTTTGATGCCGGCGGCATTGAATCTGTAAACGTAGTCCTTCTTCAAAAGCTGAGTTGTGGCGGGAATCATAACGGCGCCTATCTTGTGGAGCGCGCAGACGCAGGTCCAGAACTGATAATGACGGCGAAGCACAAGCATGACGCGGTCGCCCTTTGTGATTCCGAGCGACGTGAGGTAATTCGCGGTGCGGTTGATGTCGCGGTCAAGCTCGCCGAAGGTGCGGCGGAGCTCGTTTTTGTTTCTGTCAAGATGAACGAGCGCGAGCTTGTCGGGCTTTTCCTCGGCAAGACGCTGAACGGTGTCATACGCGAAATTATAACGCTCTGCGTTTGTGAATTCGATCTTTACGGGCGTGCCCTTGTCATTTTTCGCGACCTTGATGAAATCCGCGGAAATATCGGGCGCAGATTCGGTGACGGAAACTGTTTTACGCTGAACGGAAGCGCCTTCTTCGGGGTAATCGTACGCGGTGCCGTCCTGATTCATAACGATGGCGATGAATTCGCAATCGCTGCCGCCCGTGGCGATCATTCCGTGAGGCATGGACGAATCGTAATAGACGGAATCGCCCTCGTAAAGATGCTCGATCCTGCCGTCAAGCGAGACGAGCAGCTCGCCCTTTGTGATGACGTCGAATTCCTGACCGACGTGCGTGGAAAGTCGGATTGGCTCGTTTTGCTCCGCCTCGGAGTATTTTGCGACGACGAAAAACGGTTCCGCGATCTTGCCCTTAAAGAGCGGAGCTAAATTGTTGTAAGAAAATCCGCGTCTGCGCGCGATCGGCAGACCGGAGCCCTTGCGCGTTACGGAATATTCGGTCAGTGTGGGGCTTGAGCCCTTGAGAATATCCGTAACGTCAACACCGAACAGGTGCGCGCACTTGTATATGAACGTAAAGGAGAAGTCAAGCTCGCCGCGTTCGTATGCGCGGTAGGTTTCCGACGTTACTCCTGTTGCTTTAGCGGCTTCTTCTTCGGTAATTTCGAGTATCTCCCTCAAATCTTTAATTCGAAGCGCTACCTCCTTTATTGCGTTGTTTTCTTTTGTGTTGTACATACGGTATCCTCCTTCTTCGGATAATAAAAATTAAAATAATTTTATCACTCGTCAAAAAAGCTGTCAAGAAAAAAGCTTCGCAAAATGAAAACATCTGCAATCTTAACAATATATCCGTTGATTATGAACAAATTTTAGTGTAAAATTGAAAAAAGTAAGGTCAATTATTTACGAAAGGTACATAATGCTATGACAGACCAGAAAAAATGTGACGTAATTTATCCGAAAGCGCCGCCCGCACAGCCGCCTATGCCGGAATGGAAGCGTCCTGCGGGGCCTCCGCCTCCGCCGAACAACGGACACAGCAGTCCGGATGCACGTCAAAGACGTCCGAGACCGCCGTTTGTTCGCCCCGATATGACAAAGCGCGGACTTTGGGGAGCGCATGACCCCGCTATCTTCCGCGATCCCGTTTCGGGTGACTGTTTTGCGTACTGTACGCATCAAAACGTGTACCGTTCGCAGGATATGATAGATTGGAAATGGATCGGCGGCATCATAGAGGAAACGCCCGACGAGGTGCTTGAATGGACGCACAGCCGCGGACTTTGGGCTCCCGATATAATCAAGGTCGGTGACGAATACAGAATGTACTGCTCCTGCTCCTCCTTCGGAGTTCAGCTTTCGTGCATATATCTTGCAGTGTCCGACAAGCCTGAAGGCCCGTATAAATACAGGGGCATAGTCGTTAAAACGAATAAAAATTCCGCCGTCAACGCCATCGACGCAAACCTTGTTGTTGATGAAAAAACAGGCGAGCAATATATGGCGTTCGGCTCATTTTGGGGAGGAATCAGACTGATGAAGCTTGATCCCGAAACGGGTCTTGCCGCAGACATCTCCGAATGTGAGGACGGAAGAAGCACCGATGAGGCTATGGGACCGTGCATTTGTTGCCGTCCGCTTTGGTGCGATCGCGCCGTCGAGGGGCCCTACATCAGATACAACAAGGAAACCGACTACTATTATCTGTTTGTTTCCTACGGCTCGCTTTCGAGCGACTACAATATCCGCGTCGGAAGATCGCGTGATATCTGCGGCCCGTACGTCGATTATCACGGCAGAGAAATGACAGACACTGAGGATCGCGATTTCAGAACGGGACTTATGATAGCAGCCGGCTATCGCTTCGAAAATTCGAGAGGCTGGATGGGCCCCGGACACAATTCGGTGCTTGTTGACGAGGACGGCTGGTATCTCGTCTGCCACATCAGACCCTACGGCGTATATAAGCCGATCGAATCGACGATGCATATAAGACGCATCGTCTGGTCGGAGGACGGATGGCCGATGGTTTCCCCCGAAAATTACGCAGGTGAGCCGATACAGCCCATACCTGCCGAAGAAATATGCGGCAGATACGAGTGGATCACGTTGACACCCACTATCCCGCAGACTGTTATAGGCTCCGCACCGGCAACAATAATGCCCGGCGGCACGATGCACATATCGAGTCACACGCGCATAACGTGGAGTCACGACGGGGACTGCGGCGTAAAGATAGATCTCGGCGGCGGTCATACGGCAAGCTGCAAGGCGCTGACCGCGTGGGATTCCGAAAACGGCGTTCCCACCGTCGTTCTAACGGGATTGACCGAAGACGGAGTTGCCGTTTGGGGCAAAAAGGTCGGTGAGATCCCGCAAAGACTCGGCCCCGGATCCGGCGGCCCGACTGTGTAAAATTTGATTGGAAAAGGAGCGTGAATACGTGAAAAAAACGATTTTTGCATTTGCGCTCCTTTTTTCGCTTTTGCTTGTGTCGTGCTCGTTGCAAGAGACAGTACGTTCGAAAGCCTTTTATGATTATTTCGACACTGTCGTAACTGTTTCGGGCTGTGATGCCGATTTTGACGCGACTGCGGCAAAAATCGAGGAAATACTTAAAAAATATCATTTTCTCTGCGATATATACGGCGACGGGATGCTTGCCGAGGTCAACAAAAACGCCGGCAAGGCGCCGGTAAAAGTCACGGATGAGCTGTTTGAGCTTTTGACGTGCGCTAAAGAAGCGTATGCAAAAACAAACGGAAAGAGCAATGTCGCGTTCGGCGCTGTCACGCTTGTGTGGCACGAGTACCGTGAGCGCGCACTTGACGGAGACGTCGCTGTGCCGACGTCGGAGGAGCTGCGTGAGGCGGCGGAGCATACCGATATAGATGCGCTCGTCCTCGACGAAGCCGAAAAAACAGTCTTTTTCCGAGATCCCATGCTGAGACTTGATTTAGGCGCGTTTGCGAAAGGCTTTGTTGCCGACGTGATCGAAAGGGAGCTTGTTTCGCTCGGAAAAACGTCTTACGCGATATCGGTCGGCGGAACGATCGTCGTTACGGGAGAAAAGCCGAACGGCGTCGGCTGGACTGTGGGCGTAGAAAATCCCGACCCTACGTCAAACGAGCCATACGCGGCACGCGTCGTCATCGACGGCCGTGTCACGCTTGCGACAAGTGGTTCGTATCAGCGCTTTTACGAGCTTGACGGCGTCAGATACCATCACGTCATCGACACCGAAACGCTTGTGCCGAAAAATGAATTTCTGTCCGTTACAGTTGCGACCGAGTCTGCTTTTGTGTCCGACGCTTTTTCAACGGCGATCTACTGTATGTCGCTTGAGGAGGGCAGACTTTTTGCCGACGAAAACGGGGTGAGCGTCCTTTGGGTGCTTGCGGACGGAACGATCGAGATGACGTCCGATTTTGGAAAAATGATAAAAGAGCCTTGATTAGCGTGTGCTTTTTCAAGGCTCTTTTTTGCGACACCCCATAAGCCGCGGATGCATATACTGATACGGAAATAATGAGTTGGAAGGTTTTTGATGATGAACAGATCAAATCGCATGGCGGTCCTCGGCGGCGATGAAAGGCAAAGCCTTGTTGCGGAATTTTTTGCGTCCGAAGGGCAAAAAGTCAATGTTTACGGCGTTTCCGAGTCTGTGTTCGGCGCTGTTAAATGCGAGAGCGCAACGGAAGCCGTTTGCGGCTGCGGGACTGTTGTTTTTCCGCTTCCCGCCGCAAAAAACGGTATATATCTGAACGAAAAAAGCGGGAATCTGACGCCGATCGAAGCGATCCTCGACGCCGCGGAGCGCGGATCGGAGATCTACGCCGGAAAGACGGACGCCGCGTTCAAGGCGCTTTGCAGGGAGCGAGAGCTGTCGCTCACCGATTATTATGAATCGGAGAGCTTTACTGTAAAAAACGCACAGCTTACTGCCGAGGGCGCGCTTGAGATATTCATGACGGAAAAAAAGATCGCCGTTCACGGCAGCAGGGTGCTTGTAATAGGGTCGGGACGTGTTGCGAAATGCGTTGCGCGTGTGTTTTCATCGCTCGGCGCAGAGGTGACTGTCATGGCGCGAAACAGAAGCGAGCTCGCCATGGCGGAGGTGGCGGGTCACAGAGCAAGAGACATAACGGACGGCAGAGTCCGGCTGGCGGAGTTTTCCTTCGGCTATGACGCCGTGATCAACACCGTCCCCGTCATGTTTATGACGGGCTGCTGTCTTTACGTCATACCGGAGGAGACGCTCGTGATCGACCTTGCATCGGCGCCGTACGGAATTGACGTCACGGAGGCGCGCAGACTCGGAATAAGAGCCGTTCGCGCGTCGTCATTGCCGGGGAAATATGCGCCAGCATCCGCGGCGAGGATTATTGTCGGGGAGATACTTCCGAGAATGAGATATTCGGGAGGCGCAATATGATCGGATACGCAATGTGCGGCTCGTTTTGTACGCACGGAGAGTCGCTTTCCGTGCTTGAGTCGCTTTCGCGAAGCTATGAGCTGTGCCCGATATTGAGCGGCGTCGCCGCGGTAACTGACACGAGATTCGGCAAAGCGGAGGAGCTTATACGGCGAGTCGAGGAGATCTGCGGACGCAAGCCGATCATGACGGTGCGCGACGCAGAGCCGCTCGGCCCGAAAACGCCGCTTGACGCCTTGATTATAAGTCCTTGCACGGGAAACACGCTTGCGAAGCTTGCGTGCGCTGTCACAGACACCCCCGTGACGATGGCGGCGAAGGCGCATCTCCGCAACGGAGGCAGACTTTTGATCGCGCTTGCGTCAAATGACGCGATGGGAGCGAATCTCGCGAACATCGGCGAGCTGATCGTGCGGAAAAATGTGTTTTTTGTACCGATGCGGCAGGACGACATAGTGAAAAAGCCGCATTCGCTCGTCGCCGATTTCAGACTTTTGCCGGAAGCGCTTTGCGCGGCGCTTGACGGACGTCAGCTCCGTCCGCTTTTTCTGTAAACGCAAAAAAAACCGCTTCTTTTTCAAGAGAAGCGGTTTTTTGTTGTTGCGATTTTGACTTAAATCAGTCGGAGATGTACGGCATAAGAGCCATCTGACGCGAACGCTTGATAGCGAGCGTGAGCTGACGCTGATGCTTTGCGCAAGTACCGGTGATTCTTCTGGGAAGGAGCTTGGAGCGCTCGCTTACGAACTTGCGGAGACGTGCAGTATCCTTGTAGTCGATGTAGTCGATCTTTTCAGCGCAGAAAACGCAGACTTTCTTTCTTCTTCTGGGTGCCTGACGATAGTTGCGCTGTGTGCTTTCGGTCTTTTCGGTCTTGGGAGCCGTGTTCTGGTTGTTATCCATAATTATCTGAAACCTTATCCTTTCGTTAATATGCGATCGTCCGATCAAAACGGAAGATCGTCATCGTCCGAGATTTCCTCGAACTTGGGGGCAGTTGTACCGCCCGTGTATGCGGGAGAGCCGTAAGCGTCGGGAGTGTATGAGCTTCCGCCTTCGCCCTTTGCATCAACGAAGTAAGCTTCGTCTACAACGACGTCGGTAGCATATCTCTTTTGTCCCTGCTGGTCTGTCCAGGATCTTGTCTGGATGGAACCTGTTACGCAAATGGAGCTTCCGCGACGGAAATAGCGTGTAACAA
>CAZOMK010000095.1:0-5982 GCA_964580615.1 uncultured Lachnospiraceae bacterium
GCGCTTTGGGATTTCTGTCGTTGATTATGTAATTCATATTTATTCTCCGATCACAAAATTTATCTAAAGCAATTTTATCACAATTCATCGCTTTTGTCACCATAAAGAAATATTTTTGTTGCTCGTCACTTGATGAACCCGAAGCACTATGATATAATGTATGTGTATCTTCGGCATTTTGCCGATCATCACCGTTTTTTGATCTATGATAAATATCCTCGGAACGGACGGTAATAAATTTGAAAATCGAATTCAAAAATTTCAATAATCTTTTTAAGATAAAACAAGGCAGTGTTTCCGCAATCATTCTCGGTGCAGGCTCATCGGAGCGCTTCGGAGGCAACAAGGTCGCGTACAAGCTTGACGGGATTCCCGTTTTTATTCGAACATTAAAGGTGTTCGACGCGTCCCCCTTGATCGACGAGATCGTTCTTGTCGTAAAAGCCGAGGAACGCGATTCGATCGCGTCGGATGTTGTTAAATACGGGCCGATCTCAAAATTAAAACGAATCGTATCCGGTGGAGATACGCGTCAAAAGTCCGCGCTTAAGGGATTTGAGGCGATCAATCCATCTGCCAAATACGTTGCCATCCATGACGCCGCAAGATGTCTCATAACGGAAAAGACGATCGAGCTCGTTTGCCGTGAGGCTTTTTCGGAAAGAGCGGCGACAGCGGCGCATAAGCTTACAGACACAGTTAAATTTGCCGATAAGCAGGGCTTCATCGACTGTACGCTCGACAGAAACTTTGTTTACGCCGTCTCGACTCCGCAGGTCTTTCTCGCAGATCTTTACCGTGCCGCTGCGTACACAGCGCGTGACGACGGATTTGAAGCTACCGACGACTGTATGCTTGCCGAAAGGCTCGGATTTAAGGTAAAGCTCGTCGAAATAGGCGCCGATAACATCAAGCTGACCTTCAAGGACGACGTCGAGCGCGCAGAATTTATATTACAGAAGCGAAATATCGCTTCTCTGTAAGAAAGGATTTTACTATGCGCATAGGTCACGGATACGATGTTCACCGTTACGACGAAGCACGTCCTTTTATTCTCGGCGGTGTCAATATTCCCTCTTTTGCCGGTCTTGCCGGTCATTCGGACGCTGACGTGCTGTTGCACGCGATCATGGACGCACTGCTCGGGGCTGCCGGTCTTCGCGATATCGGGTATTACTTTCCTCCGACGGACGAAGCCTTTCTGAACGCAGACAGCGCCGTTCTCGCCCGCAGGGTGCTTAGTCTTGTTAAAGAAAACGGATACCGAATAATAAACATAGATTCAACGGTAATTGCTCAAAAACCGAAGCTTTCTCCTTATATTGACGAGATCAAAAACAGTCTTTCCGAAATATTTGAGCTTCCCGTGAGCGATGTAAACGTAAAGGCAACGACGGAGGAAGGTCTCGGCTTCACGGGAGAGCTTCGCGGAATTGCCGCGCACGCGGTTTGCCTTATCGAATCTATATAAAGTACGCAGACGAACGATTTATTAAGCTTTACTTCCGATATTTTCAACTTCCGTTCGCCCGTCTGCGTACGAATTTTCATCGGGATGAGCTCCCGCTATATAATATGGCAAAAATCGTGCTCATGTCACCCGTACAGCACACGGACGGGACAAAGCTTTTTCACTGTTTTGCGAAAAACGCAAACAAAACCTCCCGACAAAATGATTATATTCACCCAAAAAGACAAGTGAGGTAATTTATGGTCTATATCTCGCCATCAATTCTTGCCTGTGACTTCGCCATTCTCGGAGAACAGGTTGCAGCAGCACGCGCAGGCGGCGCCGATTTCATTCATGTTGACGTTATGGACGGAATATTCGTTCCGAACATAAGCTTCGGCTTCCCTGTTATAAAATCTCTCAGCTCTCATTTCAGCACTCCCCTCGACGTACATCTGATGATAGAGCATCCGGAAGCATATATTGAGGAAGCTTGCAGATGCGGCGCGGATATGCTGACGGTTCATTTTGAAAAAATGACAGATCCGAAAGCGGTTCTCGCGAAGATCAGAGCTTTGGGCGCTCGTCCCGCTGTTGCGATCAAGCCGTCAACGCCCGTTGAGGACGTTTTCCCGTACATAAACGACTGTGATATGATACTTATCATGACAGTTGAGCCGGGGTTCGGAGGTCAGAAGATCATGCCGGAAACGATAGAAAAGGTTCGTCGTTTGCGTGCCGAGACTGAAAAACTCGGACTTGCGGATTACAGGATCGAGGTGGACGGCGGCATCAGAGCCGAAAACATTCGCACTCTTGCGGACGCCGGTGCAAACGTCATTGTCATGGGCAGTGCCGTTTTCGGAGCACATGACATTACACGTGCCTTGAAGGAGCTGAAAAGATCAGTCAACGGTTTGTCCGACATTGACGACGATGATGAAGAAGCCGACAGCAAGCTCAAAGCAGAGACAGAAGCCGCCGACGAAAACGAATAAAACAAAAATACCGAGTGAATTTCGGAAGGTTCAAGTCCCGAAATTCACTCGGTTTTTATTATTTGGACTGAGCAAGCTCGAGCGTGAATTCAAACTTGCAGAATTTTCCCTGCTCGCTCGATACCTTTATCTTTTCGCCGTGAGCTTCCACTATCGTTTTGGCTATATACAAGCCGAGCCCCGTTCCCGTCTTGTCAAGTCCGCGAGATTTGTCGCTCTTATAAAATCTGTCAAATACATACGGCAGATCCTCTGCGGGGATTCCCTGACCCTCGTTATAAACGCTGACGACAGCTTTTTTGCCTTGAATTCCGACGGACACCTTGTAAAGCCCGCCTTCGTACGAGAATTTAACTGCATTGTCGCAAATATTATAGAGGATCTGATAGATCGCATCTCTGTCTGCGTGAACAATAACATTTTCCTTTACGGGAGCGAACTCAACATTGAGATTTTTCTTTTCAAGTCGGCTTTCCATTGAAATTATTATCTGGCACGCAAGATCGCATATATCGAAGTTAACAGGCGTAAATTTTCGTACTCCCGCCTGAATCCTCGTAATATCAAGCAGTGAATTTACAAGCCTTGAGAGACGCTTTATTTCGTCGCTGATGATATTGAGGTAATGTCGATGCTTTTCGGGCGGGATCGTTCCGTCCAATATTCCGTCGATAAATCCTGAGATCGTTGTCATCGGTGTACGCAGATCGTGCGAGACATTTGCAAGGAACGAGCTTCTCATTTCCTCCAAATTCGACAGTGAATTCGCCATATTGTTGAACGCAGACGCAAGCTCCGCGACCTCATCGTGTCCCGTTACGGGAACTCTCATATCAAAATTTCCCGCGGCAAAGCTTTTGGCTGCGATGCTCATGTTTTTCAGCGGACTGATGACTCTGTCGCTGATAAAATACACGGCGATAAGCGCCGCAAGCATTATCCAAAGGCTGGACATGATCGATGTATTGATCAAAGATCCGAGGAGGACGTCCATATCGGTATTTGACGAGCAGGCAAACACCGCTCCACTCAACATATTGTTATTTACGTAAAGCGGTCTGCCGTAGACGTAGGATACGTTTGAAAAAATTCCCTCATCGTCCTCGGAAACGAACGAATATCCGTCAACGACGACGGATGACATTATTTGCTCCGAAACGACGACCGTTTCGTCGAATTCCTTGCCGTAATCTCCGGGAATAAACGGAACATCGGGGCCGGTTGAGAAAATAACATTGCCGTCTGTATTTGTAATGATGATCGACATATCCCGGGAATATTCGAGCATCATATAAAGCATATCGTTGATGGTAAATCTGTAATTCCTTACGTACTGTTCAAGCGTTTGATACCTTGCTTCGGTTACCGATTTATTCAAGTAATCCGCAAATGTGTCCGCGGCGTTGGAAAGCGACATCTTTTTTGACGAATCCGAATACGTGCCGATCAAGGTCGAGATAATTGTTATTTGGATAACAAAGCTTATGATGATTATCATCATAAATACTGTTATATATTTTGTAAATACGGAACGAAACATTGTCGAAAAACCTCACAGGATAGTTAAAAGAGAGCGCGCAGACAAAGTCCGCGCGCTCGGATTCCGAAAAATATTACTGAAGAAGCTCGAATTTGTAGCCGATGCCCCAAACTGTTTTGAGCACCCACTTATCGGAAACTCCCTCAAGCTTTTCACGCAGACGCTTAACGTGAACGTCAACAGTACGTGAGTCACCGAGGTAATCAAAGCCCCAAACCTTATCAAGAAGCTGATTTCTTGAGAAAACGCGATTGCAGTTAAGCGCAAGGAAGTACAAAAGTTGGAGCTCCTTAGGCGGAATATCGACAGCCTTTCCCTTAAGCTTAAGCTCGTACTTTTCGATATTGATCTCAATATTATCAAACTTGATAACCTTTTCGTTTGTTTGATTATCGTGAGCGGAATATCTGCGAAGAACAGCCTTTACACGTGCGGAGAGCTCTTTCATATCAAACGGCTTGACAACAAAGTCATCGGCGCCGAGCTCAAGACCGAGCACCTTATCGAAGACCTCGCCTTTCGCGGTAATCATAATGATCGGCTTATTTGAAATTTCCTTGATTTCGCGGCATACCTGCCAGCCGTCCTTTTTGGGGAGCATTATATCAAGCAAAACGATATCGGGGTCGTACATCTTAAAAAAGCTTACGCCTTCGGCACCGTCATTCGCCATCTTTACCTCATAGCCTTCGTTTTCGAAATATAAACGAAGTAAATCACAAATATTAACATCATCATCAACAACAAGAATTTTGGTTCCGATTGCCATCTTAAGACCTCCTACGTACATAAATATACAAACACATTATATCATCAAAAAGCTCATTTGTAAACTAAAATTTCACATGATACAAATAATTAATGAATTTTAATATTCACAAATGCAACATTTTCGCTTTTACATTGGTATTATACTCCATAACCTTGAAGAATTTTTGTCCGCTATCTGTTTTTTATGTGAAAAAGCGTTCCTTTTCATTATTTCTCCGTTTTTCGTAAATTTAATCAAACGGATATGTTTTTTTCTTGCGAAACAGCTCGACTGATGGTATAATATAATGATATATAAATTGTATCAAGAGGTGTGATAATGTTTTTTCAGGCACTTGAAGCCATAAAAAAATTTGATCGGATAATAATACATCGCCACCGCCGTCCGGACGGTGATGCTATCGGAAGTCAGGTCGGACTGAAGCATTTACTGATGCTGAACTTCCTCGAAAAGGAAATATACGCAGTCGGTGATGACGTGAGGTTCCTTTCATTTATCGACGGAGCCGTCATGGATGACGTATCGGACGATTTGTTCAAGGACGCGCTTTCGATAATTCTCGACTGCGGCTCGTCATCTCTAATAAGTGACGACAGATACAAGTCCGCGGCGATGACGGTACGCTTTGACCATCATCTCTTTTGCGAATCAATTGCCGATATTGATGTTGTCGATTCGACGTATGAAAGCTGCTGCGGTCTTATAACGGGATTTGCCTCCGAAACGGGACTTAAGCTCGACGAGCGCTCCGCAAAAGCGCTTTATACGGGTCTCGTTACAGATTCGGGACGTTTCCGTTATGACAGCACAACAGCTCGCACGCACCGACTTGCGGCGATTTTGCTTGAATACGGCTTTGACACAAACGATATATACCGCAATCTTTATTCGGACACATACGAAAACAAGAAAAACAAAGCCGCATTTACATTAAAAATAAAATTTACGGAAAACAATGTCGCGTACATTTACAACACTGCCGAGGAAGTTGCAAATTTCGGAATGGATGCTTTCACAATCTCACGCGCAATGGTTGCTACGATGGCGGACATAAAAAACGTTGATATATGGGTCAATTTTACTGAGAGCGAGCAAGGCGTGCTGTGCGAACTGCGCTCAAGCATTTATAATATCAATCCGATCGCGGTGAAATACGGCGGCGGCGGTCACGCAAAGGCAAGCGGAGCTACCGTCCCCGACAAAGAAACTGCCATGTCTATGC
>CAZOMK010000096.1:0-5804 GCA_964580615.1 uncultured Lachnospiraceae bacterium
GGTCAAAGCGACTGAAAAATCGCAGACTCGCTTCACTCCGACCGCTTTCGTATAAGCGGAGTGAAGCGAGTCTGCGATTTTTCAGTCGCTTTGACCTCGGACATTATTTTCAAAAGCGCGGACGTAAGCTGATCGGTCGAATGCGGGCGGAGCGTTCTGTCCGGCTCGATCTCGTCCGTATCCTTTACCATGCGTCCGGAATGAAGCGAATACATTCCGGCAAAGAGGAGCGACGCCTCCTTTGCCTTTGCGTATTCAAGGACAGCCGCGGCAAGCTCCGCACGCGGATCCTCCTCGTCCTCATCGAGCTTGGGAAGAAGCATTTTGCTTTTTATGAGCATGAGACGGCTTGCCATGACGATAAAATCAGCCGACGTGTCAAGATCGCGATCCTCAGCCGCGTTGATGTATTCCATGTACTGATCGCAAATAACCGCTATCGGTATATCGGAAATATCAAATTTGTTTTTTTGTATCAAAGTGAGCAACAGATCAAGCGGGCCTTCGAAAAGGTCAAGTCTGTATGTTAATGATTCCAAGATTTCCTCCTAAAATATCAAAGAAAGGGAATGAGGGATACAACGAAGTGAAGCGCGGAATTGACGCCGTTCATCATTGCGGAGAGGGGAGCGTCCAAAAGTCCCATCCAAATGAGCGCAAAAATAGCAAGGGTGACATAGCGCTCGTATTTCATCAAGCCGAAGTAGAGCCTTTGCGGAAGAAAGACGAGCAGTACGCGTGAGCCGTCGAGCGGCGGAACCGGAATGAGATTGAACACTGCAAGTCCGATGTTGAGCATATAAAATACGTACACGAAATTATAAGCCACATACAGCACCCAAAAGCCGTAGCCCTGTACTGCGATCACATCGGGATTTGCGTTGATTATAAGCTCAAGTATCCCCTCGATTATTATACCTATCAATGCGAGCAGAATATTGGCAACGGGGCCCGCAAGCGCGCTTAACGCCATGTCGCGTTTCGGCTTTTTGAACTGACGCGCGTTGATCGGCACGGGCTTTGCGAAGCCGAAGCCGAAAAACAGCATACATACGCATCCGAGAAGCGTCAGATGACGCAGCGGATTAAGCGAAAGTCGTCCCATATCCTTGGCGGTAGTGTCTCCGAGCTTGTACGCAACGTAGCCGTGCGCGATCTCGTGAAGCGTCAGCGCGATCAAAACGGACGGGATCCTCAAAAGATACGGAAAAACTGTTTGCAAAAGATCATTCATCTTATTTTATACCGACTGTATCAGTAATAATGCTCCAAAGCTCCTTTTGACCGAGCCCCGTTTCGGAGGAAAAGGGGACGATGGGAGTTCCGTCTGCAATATTGGGGTGAGAGGCGAGAGCTTCCAGGTTGCGCTCAAGCTCGGATTTTTTGCATTTGTCGCATTTTGTTGCGACGATCACATACGGGATGCCGCTTTGATTGAGCCAGCCGAGCATCGCGTTGTCGTCCGCCGTCGGGCCGACGCGTATGTCAATGAGCTGAAGCACGAGCTTTATCAGATCAATGTGCGGATTACGTGAAAGGTAGCTGTCAACGAGAAGCGACCATTTCGCCTGCTCCTCGCGTGTGCGTCTGGCGTATCCGTATCCGGGAAGATCGACGAAATAAAGCTTGCTGTCGATATCGTAGTAATTGACTGTTACTGTTTTGCCGGGCGTTCCGCTGACGCGTGCAAGGGACTTACGTCCGAGCATTTTGTTTATCAGCGAGCTTTTTCCGACGTTGCTTCGCCCTGAAAGCGCAACCTGCGGCATACGCCCGGAGAGAAACTGATCCGGACGGCCGGCGCTTATTTTCAGAGTTACGTTATTTGTGTTTACCATGTTTTATCCTTTCGTGGCGCTTGGATCAAAGCTGAGACACCTTGTAGGACGGGCGAGACGGCAAAGGGAAGCGCTCGGCGGGAGTGTCGGTGCAGTCTTTTTTCGCCTCTGTCGGTGCGAGGATGAGAGAGAGCACCTCCTCGGCACGGGAAACGGGAATGAATTCGACGTTTTGACGAACCTCCGCGTCAACGTCCTCAAGATCGGGCACATTGTCCTTGGGGATGATTATACGCTTGACGCCTGCTGCGAATGCGGCGGCTGTTTTTTCCTTAAGACCGCCGATGGGGAGCACTCTGCCCGTCAGCGTGAGCTCTCCCGTCATTGATGTGTCGCTTCTTGCGGGAGTATTTGTAAGTGCGCTTACCATTGCGGAAAGCATCGTTATGCCTGCGGAGGGGCCGTCCTTGGGGACAGCGCCTTCGGGAGCATGGATATGTATGTCCTTTGTCCTGTAAAAATCGGGACTAATGCCGAGCTCGTCTGCGTGTGCCCTGATATAGCTGATGCCGATGTGAGCGGATTCCTTCATAACGTCGCCGAGCGAGCCCGTAAGCTCAAGCTTGCCCGTGCCCTCCATGACAGCGGCTTCTATCTTAAGCAGATCTCCGCCGACAGAAGTGTATGCCATTCCGTTGATGACGCCGACCTCGTTTACGTCCGAAACGCGTTCGGGCATAAGCTTGCGCGCGCCGAGATAGTCCTTCAGATTGTCCGCCGTTACTTTCTGGGATTTTACGTCGTCGGAAACGAATTTCTTGGCGACTTTACGGCAAAGCGCCGCGATCTCACGTTCGAGATTACGTACGCCCGCTTCGCTCGTGTAGTAATCAATAAGCTCAAAAACGGCGTCATCCGTTATTTTGAAGCGACGTCTGTCGATTCCGTGACGCTTGCACTGCTTCGGGATCAGATGATTTTTTGCGATAGAGAGCTTTTCGCTTCTTGTGTATGCGGACAGCTCGATGATCTCCATTCTGTCGTAAAGCGGCTTCGGGATCGTGTCCGCTGTGTTTGCCGTGCAGATAAACATACAGTCGGAAAGATCGAAGGGAAGCTCGATGAAGTGATCTCTGAAATTTTTGTTCTGCTCGGCGTCGAGCACTTCGAGAAGCGCCGCCGACGGATCACCGTGCGAGTCACGTGTCAGCTTGTCCACCTCGTCGAACAAAATGAGCGGATTTTTGACCTTTGCGTCGCAAAGCGCCGTGATTATACGTCCCGGCATTGCGCCGATGTAGGTTTTTCTGTGACCTCTTATGTCGGCTTCGTCACGCACACCGCCGAGCGAAACTCTGACGTATTTGCGCTTCATCGCACGTGCAACGGAAGCTGCGATGGAGGTTTTTCCCGTACCGGGAGGGCCTACAAGACAAATTATCTGATGTCTGAGCTCCGGTGAGAGCTGCTTTACCGCGAGGTATTCGATTATGCGTTCCTTGATCTTTTCGAGTCCGTCGTGATCCTCGTCCAAGATGTGACGAGCAACGTCAATATCGACTCTGTCCTTCGTTTTTTCGCTCCAAGGCAGATTAAGGCACGTTTCGAGGTAATTTCTCAGCAGCGCATTTTCGGGAGAGCCGAACTGTACCTGCTGAAGATGATTGTATTCACGGAAAAGCTTTGCCCGAACCTCGTCGGGGAGGTCTGCGGAGGCGATTTTTTCGTAAAAATCGTCATCGTCGGAGTCGCCGAGCTCGTCCTGAATGACTCTGAGTTGCTCACGCAGATAGTGATCGCGTTGAGACGCGCCTATCGACTCACGAACCTTTTCCTGAATGTATGCTTCCGTGTCGAGAAGCTCCTTTTCGTCCTCAAGCAGACGTATCGCAACCTTGAGACGTGCAAGCGGATCGAAAATATCAAGGATCGTCTGCTTGTGCTCCCAACGCACAAACGCGCTCGAAGCAACAAAATCGGCAAGAAGTCCGGGAGATGCGATCGCATTTGCCGTCATAAGCATTTCGCGAGAGACTCTGTTCGGCCCCTGACGCTTTTCAAGCGACGAAATGAGCACGCGCATGGCGGCTCTCATGTCCGTGTCTGGCTCGCCGTCAACTGTAACCGTTTTTGTCATTACGTCCGCTGTGATGTAGCCGTCCGCGTTCGGCTTGTGCCAGCCGATCAGCTCGGCGCGGCAGAGTCCGTCCGCGATCACACGAACAACATCCTCAGGTGTTTTTATGCACTGCTTTATTCTCGCGACGCATCCGACGTCGTACATATCGCCGCGCGTCGGGTTTTCGCAGGCGATATCGTTCTGCGTGACAAGCAGAACTGTCATGTCTCCCTCCGTCGCCGCCTCGCACGCCGCAATCGATACGGGACGTTCTATTTCAAAGCTGATCGGTATCGAGGGAAACGCAACGATGCCGCGCATGGGAATGACGGGAAGTGTCATCATTTTTGCTTTTTCCGTATATGTTGACATAAATATATGCTGAAATCCTTTCGAGATAAGTGTATACAATAGTAATCTTTAAGATTATACCATAATTAAAAAGAAAAATCCATATCCGAGGCTCATTTTTTTAAGTTTTCGCTTTTCGGGCAAAAATAAAAGCACGGCAGTCTTTCGCTTTCGGGGAGGGATATCATTAGATTGATATATCACCGAGTGAAGACCGCCGCGCCTGCCTCGTCCGCAAAGGGACGATAAAAGCCAACTCTGTTTGATTTTCGGCAGTGCATATTATATCGCATAAAAACGGGTTTGTATATAGGCAAATTAGACGATATTTCGAGTAAAAATTCTCCTTATTGACCACAAATCCGATTTGTCAAGAGAAAATGCGAAAAATGACGGAAAATCGAACTCTTTTTTTGCACATTTCGGAGGATCGAAAAAAATAAATCAAAAAACGCAAAAAGGGTATTGACAAGCGCGAGGCCGTGTGGTAAAATCACTTGGTAAAAGGAAGCGGAACAATTATGTCCCACCGTGCGGCTCAAATTGCCTGTACGGTCAAAAGATCAACACACTTCCGAAGAAGTGTGGCTTTTGTGCGGGGAAGATTTGAGTTCGTTCCCGCATTTTTTAATTCTTTCAAACGGCATTGTCTGGAGGTATATGGCAAACAATTCAAAGGATTATCAGGTCAATGACAGTATTCGTATAACGGGTAATGTGCGCGTTGTTGACGGAGACGAGCAGCTCGGTATCATTTCGGTTGCTCAGGCTAAGGAGATTGCTTATGACAAGGGACTCGACCTCGTTGTTATTTCTCCCAATTCCGAACCGCCCGTTTGCAGAATAATGGATTTCGGCAAGTATTGCTACGAACGCGAAAAGAAAGAAAAAGAAGCAAAGCGTAAGCAGCAGGTCGTCGAGATCAAGGAGGTTCAGCTCTCCTGCAAGATCGACACACACGATTTCGAAACAAAAGCACGCCGTGCACTCGGATTTTTGAGCGACGGCAACAAGGTCAAGGTCGTTCTCCGCTTCAAGGGCAGAGAAATGGCGCATCAAAACATCGGTCGCGATGTACTTCTTCGCTTTGAGGAATACTGTAAGGAGCTCGGCGTCGTAGATAAACGCCCCACGCTCGACGGACGTCAAATGATCATGATGATCAACCCCGTGAAGCAGAAATCCGAAAAGGGCGACAAAAAGCCGAAGCGCGAGGCAAAGCCTGCGGAAACGGCTGAGGCGTCCGAAGAATAACATTCATGTTGACAAGCGCCCTCGGGCGTAACAAAATAAACAGAAATACAACCGAGTACCTACAAACATGGGACAGATTAAGACACATAAGGCTTCAGCCAAGAGATTTTCCCTTACCGGAACAGGCAAGGTAAAGATGAACCACAGCGATCATCGTCATAAGCTCGGAAAGAAGGACACCAAGCGCAAGAGACATCTTCGCTCCGGTGCTATCATGGAAGAAGCACAGGCTCGCAACGTAAGACGCATGATAATCTAGTAATCAGAGCGCGAAAGAATTTAACGGAGGTTTAATGTAATAT
>CAZOMK010000097.1:0-5794 GCA_964580615.1 uncultured Lachnospiraceae bacterium
GTCTGACCGTAAAAGATTGTGATCTCGCTCATTCCCATGTCGTCAACGACCTGCTGCATTACCTTGATCGGGCAAGGCGAGCCTGCCATAATTCCCGTTCGCAGATTGAACTTGAACTTTTTGAAATCGGGATGCTCAAGCATACCGATGAACATCGTGGGGACGCCGTGGACGGCGGTGCATTGCTCCTTTTCAAGCGCTTCCATGACTGTTCGCGGAGAATATCTGTCAACGGGAACCATCGTTGTTGCGTGAGTGATCGAAGCCATCATCGCAAGCACAAGACCGAAGCAGTGAAAGAAGGGAACTGTTATGCAGAGCTTGTCTGCGGGGGAAAATTTCATTCTGTCACCGATCGTTTTTCCGTTGTTGAGAATGTTGTAATGCGTAAGCATAACTCCCTTGGGAAAGCCTGTTGTTCCCGATGTGTACTGCATATTGACAACGTCATGGCAGGAAAGTCCGCGCTTTGCTTCTGCGTATGCCTCGTCGGAGACAGTGTCAGCGAGCGCATAAAGCTCCTTCCAATTGTACATACCGTCGTATGTTTCGCTGTCGATCGTGATTGCTGTTTTAAGGAACGGCAAGCGCTTGCAGTCGTGCGTATATTTGTCCGGCTCGGCGGCAAATTCGGGACACAGTCTGTTGATGATCTCAACATAGCTTACGTCTTTGAGACCGTTGCTCATAACTATGACCTTTGTGTCGGACTGCTTGAGCAGATATTCCGCCTCATGTATCTTGTATGCGGTGTTGACTGTGACAAGCACGGCACCGATCTTTGCACAGGCGAAAAGAGTCAGCATCCACTGCGGATAGTTTGTTGCCCAGATCGCAACATGATCGCCGCGCTTTACTCCGACCGCGAGAAAAGCCTTTGCGATAGTGTCGCATTCTTCGTTGAAGGATTTGTAGGTTCGTTTGTAATCGAATTTGTGCGTGTAAATAACGGCAGGCTGATCGGGATATTCGGCCGCGATCTTGTCCATCCATTCACCGAGCGTGTAGTTCAAAAAATCCATATCCGTTCTCCTTAAAAGGGAAATAAAAAAGTCCCGTATCGTATTAATACGATACGGGACGCAGCTTTGAATTCTGCGCGGTACCACCCGCGTTCACCCCAAAAGGGATGCGACTCACAGACACAGCCGAAAGACGATGTCTTGTCCTTATAACGGTGGACTTCCGCGTCATTTTAATAGGCAAAGCCGTTCCTTGACGAGCTCCGGAGTGAGTCGGTAGATGTCTGTCGCGGGATCTTCCAGCACTGCACCTTTCGGTGAGGATCCGTTCTCTGTGCCGACCGACGGAGTACCGTTTTCTCCATCAAAGCATTTATGATAAATAATTATACATTTTTGTGAATCTGATGTCAATTGTTCAATTCGCCTAAATAAAACGATTATTTGACAAATTCATTGTAAATTGCGCGCAAGGCTTTTTCAAAATCGGCTCTTGAAACGCCGACGATAATGTTAAGCTCGCATGAGCCCTGGTCGATCATACGAATATTTATGTCCGCGTCCGCGACAGCACGAAAAACGCGGGCCGCAGTACCTTTTGAGCGAACCATGCCTCGACCGACGACGGAGATCAGCGCGAGACCGTCCTCGATGATCATAAAGTCGGGATTTACGGCACGTTTGATAGATTCGGTGATGATATCGTATTTGCCGGCGAGCTGTGATGTGTCGGCAACGATCGACATTGTATCAATACCGGACGGAATATGCTCCGCATGAACGCCGTGATAATCGAGGATCTCGATTATTCGGTGGAGCATTCCTTGCTGGTAAGCCATCTTGTCCTTTTCTATGCGAATGACGGAAAAATGCTTTTTGCCGGCGATTCCCGTTATGATATGTTTTGTGTCGATCTTGTCTGCGGAAGCGACGATCATCGTTCCCTTGTCCTCAGGTCTGTTTGTGTTCCTTATATTTATCGGAATTCCCGCAAATCTTACGGGGAATACGGAATCCTCGTGGAGCACTCCCGCGCCCATGTACGAAAGCTCGCGAAGCTCGCGGTAGGTTACAGTTTCGATGCCGAGCGGATCGTTAACGATGCGGGGATCAGCCATTAAAAAGCCGGAAACGTCAGTCCAGTTTTCGTAGATGACGGCATTTGCGGCACGTGCAACGATCGAGCCCGTTATATCGGAGCCGCCGCGCGAAAATGTCTTGATCGTGCCGTTAGGCATAGATCCGTAAAAGCCGGGGATGACAGCATATTTATGCACTTTTAATGCCGTGCCGAGCGTGCGGTTTGTTTCTTCCTCGTGAAAGCTTCCGTCCTCGCCGAAGAATATAACGTCTGACGCATTGATGAAATCGTAGCCGAGATAATTTGCAAGGATCATGGAATTGAGATATTCACCGCGCGAAGCAGCGTAATCGCGGCCTGCACGATGCTTCATTGACATTTTGATCTGCTCGTACTCCTCGGAAAGATCGAGCGTGAGACCGAGCTCGTCGATGATTGAATTAAAACGCTTTTTTATGCCCTCGAAAAACGAATCGAATTCAAGTCCCGCGCGTGCCATATCGTAGCACGCATAAAACATATCCGTTACTTTTGTGTCGTCCGGATTGCGCTTGCCGGGTGCAGAAGCAACGACATATCTGCGGCTCGGATCCGACTTGACAATATTATAAACCTTTCGGAACTGACCTGCGTCCGAAAGCGAAGAACCTCCGAATTTGACTGCCTTTATCTGCACGTCCTCATACCTCTTTGGATGAAAAAATATACAGCATTATGAATGCTGTTACATTTTATTATATGCGTAAATGCTGATTTTGTCAATAATAGTCATATTGGCTGAATTGCCGTTTTTATCGTAAAATATTCGGTTTCTTTTATGAATAGAGAATAATTATGCCGAATTTGACGAAAAATAAACGCTTCCGACAGCTTTAAGAAGGCTTGTATCTGTCGGAAGCGCTTGAAATATTCAATTATCTCGGCTTTTTGTCACCGAACGGAGGCTTGTCACCGAACGGGGGCTCGCCGTTGAGAGAGGGGGCAAGACCGCGTTCGTCGGATGCCGACGGAAGCGTGTCGTTTTTGTCAACCTCTGTCATATAGCGCTTTGCCTGCGTCGAGAACAGCTCCCAATAACGTCCGCGCTTGTTCATAAGCTGGCTGTGGTTGCCTTCTTCGATGATTTCGCCGTACTCAAGCACAAGGATCTTTGATGCGACAGTTGCGCTTGAAAGTCTGTGAGAGACGAAAATAGTTGTTTTGTCGCGGCGGAGATTGTCAAATTGGTTGAAGATCTCTTGCTCCGCGATGGCGTCAAGCGACGCTGTCGGCTCGTCGAGGATGAGGAAATCCGAATCGGAATAGAACGCGCGCGCGATCGAGAGCTTTTGCCATTGACCGATCGAAAGCTCGATGCCGTTTTCCTCGAAATAACGCATGAGCGGCGTTTCGTATTTGTCGGGGAGCTTGTCGATGAACACGTCCGCGCTTGCTTGAACGGCGGCTTCGGAAACATCGTTTTCGGTGTGTTCGTTGAAAATATCACCGAATTTGATATTTTCGCTTACCGAAACGGCGTATTTTCCGAAGTCCTGGAAGATGATGCCGAACATACGGTAGAGCTCATCTGTGTCGTATTCGCGGATGTCGTAGCCGTCAAGAAGGATCGTACCCTCCGTCGGATCGTAAAGACGCGTCAAAAGCTTTATGAGCGTAGTTTTTCCGGCGCCGTTAAGCCCGACAAGCACGCAGGTCTCGCCTTCGTTAAGCTTGAAATTGATGTCCTTGAGCACCATTCTGTCCGTTCCGGGATACGAGAAGCTGACGTGACGGAATTCGATCGTATGTCCCGTGTGGAAATTGATGTGACGCGGTTCGGGAAGAACGTTTTTCGGATCTGCGTCGAGCACGGGAGTGATCATTTTTTTCTCTTTCATAAAGAGAATGAGGTTGTCGATGAAAAGTCCGCCCTCGTAGATTGAGGATGTAAGCGAGATCAGACCCGCAACGCTGTTTGAGACAGACGAAAGCGCACCCGTGTAAAGGGAATAGTCACCGACCTGGAACAGCCCGGAAACAACGTTTTTAGCGATGTAGAGGTACAAAAAGCAGTTGACGACGGAGGAGAAGATCGAAATAGATATGTGCCAAATGTTTTCGTTGATTATGAGACGTTTTATACCGGCGTAGTATTTTTTGAAGGTTTCGCTGAAGCGCGAGATGAAGGTGTCGGAGAGACCGAACAGACGGATCTCCTTGACCATATCCTTGTTCACCATCAAATTGCTGTAATATTCCATCTGACGGCGATCCTTACTGCGGCGTCTGATGTAAAAGAATGTCTTTCTTCTGTATGTAAAGTTGATGATTGCCGTCGGAATCGCAAGCAGGATGACAACGACAGTGATCCAACTGCTGACAGTCGAAAGTATGATGATGTAGGATACCATCGTTATTAACGTAGAGACAAGGTTAAACGTCGCGCGCATGATGTTTATCGGACGTGAGCCTGCCTCGCGGTTTGCGTTTTCAAGCTTTTCGTAAAATTCGGGGCGGTCAAAGCTTCCGATGTCAACCTCTTTGGCTTTTTTGATGATCTTTACTTTAATGTGATTTGTAACGATCTCTCCGGAAATGTTGACGAACATATTGTACAGGCTCGAAACGATCGAGTTTATGAGCATATACGAAAATTGCAGGATCAGCAGCGCCATAACAACGCTCCAGCCGTTTTCGTTTGCGCTCGCGTTTGTGATGTTTACTATAAATCGACCGACAAACGTGAAATTCTCGACAGCCAACG
Organism: uncultured Lachnospiraceae bacterium; assembly: GCA_964580615.1. Lineage (GTDB taxonomy): Bacteria > Bacillota > Clostridia > Oscillospirales > CAG-272 > DTU064. The sequence continues at coordinate 4,787 of CAZOMK010000097.1, forward strand.
GATTAACGAGCGCGTCGATCAGGTCGGCGGCGATGAGCGAGCCGAAAACTGGGACGATGCCGTTGAACACGCTCATGAACATCATCAAAAAGAGAAGTGTGGGGCGTGCTTCCCAAACAAGCTTGAATATGTAGAACAGCCTGTAAACAAAGCCTGATACGATCTTCCACAGATAAGCGGGAACTTCTTTTATGTTTTTCGGCTTCGGCGGCTTTAAGTCATCGTTGCGGCGCGGGCCGCCGGGGGGAGGTCCCATCATAGGTCCCATAGTGATTTACCGTCAGGATAAGTGATCCTGCCTTTCTTGATTTATTTTCTTTTGTCTGTCACAGCAGGTTTCGTTTGCTTCGAAAAGCTTTGTGAGAAGTGTGCCGAGAGTTTCCTTTTCTTCGTCGGAGAGGACGGAAAAAAATTCCTCGGCGTGCTCGCGTCGCTTTATTCTTATTTCCTCGGCGTGAGTTTTCCCTCGATCTGTCAGAAAGAGGAGAAGCTCTCGCTTGTCCTTTTCCGAGCGTTCGCGACAGATGAGTCCTTCCTCCTCAAGCCTTGCAAGTGAGTCGGAGAGTGACTGCGGACGAACGGAAATATGCTCGGCAAGCTCCTTTTGAGTCATGCCCTCATGATGGAAAAGCACGGACAGTATCCGACCTTTCCCGTGATGAATGTTCATCAACGGCGGCGGAGCGTCGCCGTTGCAGTCTGCGGGAGGCTCGCACGGTGGAGGTGGCATCATGTCGCGACGTGACTGTCCCTCAATGCATTTCAAAAGCCGCATAAGCTCAAGCTCTGTCATTTTTTTCTCCTTTCGAAAATAATAAGCTTCCTTACTAATCGCATTATACCATGGTGTATTACCCATGTCAATATAGTAAGGAAACTTATTAATTAGTTTTTTTGTAAATTAATTAATTGAAATGTGAATCAAATGTGAATCGAAACGAAAAAAAGCCGTCTTTGGAGCGTTCACTTAGGGATTATTGAAAACAACGATATTTTTTGAGTGACGTC
>CAZOMK010000098.1:0-5741 GCA_964580615.1 uncultured Lachnospiraceae bacterium
TTCTGGGACCTCAAGCATGAGCAGAGAGGCTCCGTTCGTGCCGGTATCGTTTATACGATCGTCACGATCCTCGCATTCTTCTATCAGTCGGTAGGTACAGGCTATATCTTTAACCCCACAGGAAACTTCATGAACATCTTCGCGCAGATTGCGTCCGTAGCTGTTCCGCTTATCCTTTGGGTAGTGGCTAACTGGTGCCTTACAACGCTGTTCGACGGCGAAGGCTCCTTCAAGGATATCTTCATCGCAACCTCGTACAGCTTGCTTCCCCTCCCGATGCTCGTAATTCCTTCCGTAATTTTCTCCAATATTCTTGCGAAAAATGAAGGACAGCTTATTACGCTTCTTGTCGGAATCGCGGCTGCATGGACAGGAATGCTCATCTTCTTCGGAATGATGGTTACACACGACTATTCCCTTCTCAAAAACGTCACAACGACCCTCGGTACTATCGTTGCGATGGCGTTTATCATCTTTGTCGCAGTCCTCTTTACGAGCCTTGTAGCAAGAATGGTAAGCTTCATCTCAAGTATCATAGTCGAATTGACATATCGTACATAACGGTTAGGAGGAAAATAAAAATATGAGAAAATCTATTAGATTAATATCAGCGCTCTTGACCGTTCTTATGGTTGTTACTTCTGTGGGCGTAGGCTCACTTATAAGCGCAAGCGCTGCAACCCCGGCGTATGAATATCTTACGACGGGAATGGAATCGCAGCTCGCAAAGCTCGAAACGATGACTCTTATGAAGTCTCAGGACGGCTATAACCTCTACTGCGATCCTTATTCCGGTGAAGTTGCGTTCCAGAAGATCGCAACCGGTCAGATCCTTTTCTCGAACCCCTATGATACAGGTTCGCCTACCGCCGCTAATGCTGACACTATCAAGTCTAAGCTCCTCTCTCAAGTTTTTGTCGAGTATGAGGACAGCGACGGCACAGTAAAGGAAATGTATAGCTATACGGAAGCATCTGTAAGAGATCAGATCATCGTAAAAAATATCAAAAACGGTATCCGTGTTGAATATACGATGGGTCGTCAGGAAGCAAGACGTCTCGTACCGAGAATGATCCAGAAGGAACGTCTTGAAACCCTTATTCTCGATAAGATCGATAACGAATATTCTCATGACAGACTTAAAAACTTCTACGTTTTGATGGACCCGAACGATGAAACCAAGTCCGAGCGTGCAATCGCGGAGATGAAGGCGAGATACCCCATCACAAACAGAATGGCAGTCTATGTTTATGACTCTAAGTCCTCTGACTATGAGCTTAACTGGTGCGAATCCGTTATCAAGGCTTACTGCCCCGACTATACTTATGAAACACTCGATGAAGACCATGCAATGACAGAGTACGAAGGCAGCGACTCCGCACCGCCTCTCTTCCGTCTTGCACTTGAGTATACGATCGACTCCGAAGGACTTACCGCCCGCCTCGCAGCAAACGGTATCCGTTATGATGACACCGCATACTCGCTTCTCAGCGTAACAGTTCTTCCCTACATGGGCGCGATCAGCTCCGAAAATGAAGGCTATACCTTCATGCCCGACGGCGCAGGCGCTCTGTTCACCGCTTCCGATCTCGCAGGTATAACATGGAACCGTACCGGTCAGATGTACGGCCCCGACTATGCTTACCAGGAGATCACAGGTGAGCATCAGGAGGTTTTGACAGTTCCCGTTTGGGGCGCTGTTCAGTCTCTTGATTACACAAAGACAATCGTTCACGAAAATGTTGTTGAAGAAGGCTACACAACAACAGATGAGGAAACAGGCGAAACTATAGTAGTTGATCCCGTTATCGAAACAACGACCGAAAAGGTTGACGTTCACGAAAATAAGGGATACGTTGCAATCATCACCGAGGGTGACTCGCTTGCAACACTCAAGTACGAAAACGGCGGTACGCTCCATAAGTACGCGGCTATCTACGCGTCCTTCTGCCCGCGTCCTTCCGATGAGTACAACCTCTCCGAATCAATCGCAGCAGCCTCCAACACAACATGGCGTGTTGAATCCTCCAGAAAGTACGTAGACAGCTACCGTATTAAGTACATCATGCTCGATGACGAGAAGATGGCGGAGGAAGCAAAGCTTGAGGATTATTATGCTCCCAATTACTTCGGTATGGCTAAGGCTTACCGTGAGTATCTTGAGGGTCAGGGCGTCCTCACAAGAATCCAGGCTTCCGAAGTAACCGAAAACATCCCGCTTTATATCGAGGTGCTCGGTACAATGGAAACAACCGAAAAGATTCTTTCCATCCCCGTAACAGTCGATACTCCGCTCACAACCTTCGAAAACATCCAGACGATGTATGAGGAGCTTGTTGCGGCAGGTGTTGATAACGTTAACTTTAAGCTCACAGGCTTCGCAAACGGCGGCCTTTCCAAGTCCACCGTTCCGTATAAGCTTAAGTGGGAAAAGGCAGTCGGCGGATCTGACGGATTTGAGGCACTTGTTGCTTATGCGGCAGACAAAAACCTCGGAATCTTCCCCGATTTCGACTTCTGCTACGCCGCTAATAACAAGAGCTTCGACGGCTTTACTTACAGAAAGCACGCGGTCAAGACAATCGACGACCGTTACACCTCCAAGCGTTACTATAACGCAATGACGCAGTCCTATTCGAGAAACTTCGAAATCGCGATCTCCCCGTCCGTGTTCACACACTTCTATGAGAAGTTCAATGAGAACTATCAGAAGTTTAACCCCACGGGAATCTCCGTTTCGACTCTCGGTACAGACCTTAACTCCGACTTTGACGAGGACGATCCTTACAACCGCGAGGACAGCAAGCGCTTCACAATCGAGCTTCTTGATCAGATTTCCAAGGATTACGATCAGGTAATGGTTGACGGCGGTAATGCTTATTCTTTCAAGTATATTGATCATATCGTCAATATGAATCTCAACTCCAGTGAGTTCTTCAATGCTTCTTATTCCGTTCCGTTCACGGGTCTCGTGCTCCATGGCTACGTTCAGGGCGCAGGTACGCCCGCTAACGAGGAAGGCGACATTGAAAACGCTATCCTGAAGTCCATCGAAACAGGTACTTACCTCTACTTCACTCTCGCTTATCAGAATACATCCGATCTTAAGGAAGATGAAAACCTCAACTCCTATTACTCGATCAGATACGATATCTGGTTTGATGATATGGTTGAATATTACACATACCTTAACGGTATCCTTAAGGATCTTCAGACTCAGCTTATTATAGGTCATGAGCTCCTCGCAGGCGAACGTGTACCGGATGCTGACGAAATCGAAGCAGATAGACTGAAGGCGGAAGAAGAAGCCGCTGCTAAGGCAGAGGCTGACAGAATCCAGGCCGAAAAGGATCAGGCGGCAGCAGAGCTCGCCGCACGTAAGGAAGCGGAAGCGCTTGAGGCAGAAAAGCTTACTGCTCTCGAAGATTCCGCAAAGCTTATAGATACGATCAATAAGCTCCTTGCGGAAGTTGATACAAAGAAGGTTGCGTTCAAGGATCTCGTAGCAAGCATTCCTGAGCTTGAAGCGGCTATCCCCGTTGCTGAAAAGGCCCTCGAAGATGCAAATGCTGCTCTTGAAACTGCTACAAAGGCTAACGATGACGCTCAGGCGGCTCTTAAGGCAGGCGATTCCTCCGACGAGGATGCTTACGCGGCTCTTAAGGATGCGGCTTCTGCTGCAAAGGAAGCTCTCGAAGCAGCTACAAAGGACGTTGAAACAGCAACAAAGGGCGTTGAAACAGCTAAGGTTGCTGTAACAACAGCGCTCGAAACGATTAGAACCTATAAGACCGTTATGCAGGAGCTTAAGGCTGAGATCGAAGCAACTGTCGCTCTCTCAGAGCGTAAGGTAGAGATCACAGAAGGCGCAATCGCAGAAATTATCGCAAATAAGGATAAGGTATCCGCAATCGCAGCTACCGCGATCGCTAATATCGAGCCCTTCTATGCTGATTATGACGCGGCAATCGCTCTTTACGAGCTCACTCCTGTCGAAGATAAGACAGAGGACGACGGCGCAGACGATGACGACTCCGCTGAAACACCCGACGACGAAGAAGTCCCCGGCGACGAAGCAGAGCCCGAAGAAAAGCCCGTATCCAAGTATGCGGTAGATGATGGTTCTATCGTTCACGTAACTTACGAAAACGGTACACACTTCATCCTCAACTATAACCGTTTCGCGGTAACAGTTGAATATGAAGGCACAACTTATACTATCGACGCATTCTCGGTAGTTAAATTTTAAGAGAGGAGTTTGACAATGAAAACTGAAACAAAAAAGACTAAGATCAAAGTCGAGTCGGCTCCCAAAAAGCGTAAAATAGTGTCTTTGGACAAGAAAAAGGCTCGTGCGGGCTATTGGTTCGTGCTCCCCTTTATCATCGGTCTGCTTGTAATTTACCTTCCGATGATATATCAGTCCATTAACTACAGCTTCCATGAAATGAATTCCGTCAGAGGCGGCGGGTACGAACTTGTACCCGTCGGCTTCGACAACTACACCGAGGCGATCCTTGTTGATACTTCGTTCGTACAGCAGCTTACAACGGGCCTCAGACAGATCATCTTCGATATCCCCGCAATCGTAATCTTCTCGCTGTTTATGGCGATCCTTTTGAACCAGGATATGGCAGGCCGCGGACTCTTCCGTGCGATCTTCTTTATCCCCGTTATTATCAGCACCGGTCTTATGAGCGACATCGACGCTCAGAACATACTTCAGGAAAGTATGGGAAGCGCCGGCTCGCAGATTGATACAGGTACAGGTCAGAGCACCGTTTCGCAGATCGTAAATGTCATGGACGTTGAGCGACTCTTCGAAAACATGAAGGTCGGATCCGGCCTCGTTGAGTACGTTGTCGGCCTCGTAAACGATATTTTCGATATCGTAAACCGTTCCGGTGTACAGATGCTTATCTTCCTTGCAGGTCTTCAGTCGATCTCTCCCGCGATCTATGAATCGTGCCAGATAGACGGTGCGACTGCATGGGAAACCTTCTGGAAGATTACCTTCCCGATGATCAGCCCGATGATACTCGTTAATGCGATATATACAGTTATTGACGCACTTACACGTTCGGATAATAACGTAATGTCGTATATCAGTACGGTATACAACGGCGCAAACGGTACAACGCTTGCTTCCGCAATGTCATGGATGTACTTCCTCTTGGTAATGCTCCTGATCGCGGCAGTAGCCGGCGTCATTTCAGCATACGTCTTCTATCAGAAGCGTGACGCATAAGGAAAGGAGAATTTGAAAGTGAACGCACAGTCTACTGAAAAGGCACCTAAGATCTTGAAGGAATCAAAGAATAAGATCAAGGTCGATTTTGAACGCACCAATGCGTGGACGCGCTTCCGTTTGAAGTACCTTTCTGCAAAGTTCTTCGGCGAGGTGGTCTACTGGATCTTCCGGTTTGTCCTTCTGATCGGTATTTCCTACGTAATTCTCCAGCCCTTCTACACTAAGATCTCCGCTTCCTTCATGAGCCCGAGCGATTTCGTTGACGCAACGGTCAAGATGATCCCGAAGTATCCGACACTGGATACCTACAAAGCGGTGATCGTAGAGAACAAATACTTCGAAGCATTGATCAACACCACCCTGCTTTCCCTCATCTGCGCAGTCCTGCAGACGCTGGTTTGCTCGCTGGTTGGTTACGGCTTCGCAAAGTACAAATTCAAGGGTAAATCCTTTATGTTCGCACTGGTCATCATGACCATGCTCATTCCTC
>CAZOMK010000099.1:0-5722 GCA_964580615.1 uncultured Lachnospiraceae bacterium
GGATAATACCGAAGCGTTTTTCTTCGGCAAGGGTGATTATTTCTTTTGCAGTCATTTTTGTCGTGCAGGTATAAAAATACCGTGCAGCCTCCTTTCTTTTGCGGCGATCAGCCGATTTTTCGGTAAGTCACACGGTACACGCGTTTTATTTCAGCGGGAAAGATAAACGTATGACTTCTCGTTAATACTTCGATATGTACAGCCACCGTCTGTACTCATACGTTCACCTCCGTTTTTGAGGAGAAGGCTCAGTCAAGCTCGAAAAATTGAAGCTTAGGCAAATGCGGCAGGGGCTTGATCTTGCGCTTCATCGGATCATCCGAAAACCTGCGGCAGCTTGCCGCCGGCTTCATGAGACCTCGCTTTTTGCAAAGAACGGCGTCGCCGTCGTAAAGAGGCGTACCGTGCTTGCAGTACACGCAAATATTATCACCGTCATCGCACTTATGATGCATACCCGTCTCCGTCTGAAAAATTTTTAACTCAATCATTATAAAACCTTTTCCGATGTTTTTCAAGCCGATTTTTGATTTTTTATTAAAAATGCCGTAAAAATCGTAAAAATAACGGCAGACGGCAAGAAGGAAACGGGCGAAAACGACTCATGCGGAAAGGCTATCGACGTATTTACGCTGATGTCGAGACGCTTTGCGATAAAATAAACGGTGACCGCAGAAATCGCTCCGTTTGCGAATTTTGAAACAATATGCGGAAGGATATGTATTTTTTCGGATTGCAGAACGGAAATGCTTTGACATATAACAGACAGCCCTGAGAATCCGATTGAAAACGCAGATATTGCCAATGCCTCGGCGCACCCGATGCATCCGCTTGAGTAAGCCTCGGCGCTTCCGGTGCAAGCGCTTGAAAATTCAAATAACGCAGATATGCACAGCGCCGGATACGGCGAATCGAACAGCGGCGACAAAAGCACGCCCGCAATGCGTCCCAAAAGCGAAAAAAACGTAACGGCACCGCAAACAGTTAGAATTACGCGTGACGCATCGGCAACGGACGAGGTGACAGCGTCCGTAAGCTTTAATTTGACGGCGTCGTCAGCCACAGCGACGGGAGACGGCGATTTTATCGGCTTGACGAGATTCAAGAATATCCCGATTAAAAAAGAGATCACGGTCGGAACGCAGAACATCAAAATTCCGGCGGAAAAGCTGCCGAACATACCGATCCCGACGGAAAAAAACGGGAATGTCGGTGACGCACACGCGGCAAAGGTCAGAAGTCGAGTCGCTTCGCGCGCGGTGATCCTTTCGGATCTGTATAATGCGCCGATGCACATCGCGCCGAGCGGAAAACCGAATAAAAGTCCGCAAAAAAGCGCCGACGCACCGAGCTTCAGCCCGAAAAGCTTGTAAAACGGGCGCGACAGCAGCCTGTCGATCCTGTCACTGCCGCCGCTTTTTATAAAAAACGAAGATAACACAGTGAACGGAAAAACAGACGGTACGACGCGTGAGTCGCAGATGCAGAGAGAGCTTGATACGGCTTCCGTAACGGTGTCGGGCATCAGACAAAATACGAACGACAAAAAAACAGCCGCCGCGGAATATATGGCAGTACGCAATTGAAAGCGCATTTTTCATCCCCCCGTTTGCATATCATATAATGCATTTATATGAACGGATCGGGGGAAATAATGCATTGAAGCGCAAAAGCAGATTAGCGGTGAAAATATCGCAGGCGGTGGGGGATATTTTCGAGATGCCGAGTGAAATGGTGCCGGGCGGAATGACGTTTACCGTTACAGACTTCTGCGAGCTGGATATGTCCGGATGCAGGGAGATACTTGCATACGAGGACTCTGTGATCAAGCTTGCAACGTCGCTCGGCGCCGTCGTTATAACGGGAGAGGGACTTGATATTCCGAAATATGCAGAAGGCGAGCTTACGGTACGCGGAAACATTTTGTCCGTCGGACTTTTGAGGGAGGAGTAATTTTGCTTTTCAGGAGCTTTTTGTTTTTTATCGGTTACGTTACCGCTGTCGTGCCGTCGGAAAGCATTGAAAAATTGACACAACTTCTTTTCAGCGCGAAAATTTCGGCAAAATTCGGCAAAAAACGCAAGAAAGGACGTAAGATAATTCTGACATACTCCGCTTATGCGGATCTTTTGAACGTTATTCCCAAAGGTGAAATAACGCTTGACGAGGTGAAGCGACACGGCGTGCCGCATATTTTCAGTTTGTACGGCAGACGTTGGGGCATTTGGATCGGCGCTTTGCTTACAGCTATCATGCTTGTCGCGTCGGATGAATTCGTTTGGCGGATCGAGGTCTACGGCAACGAGCGAGTCAGCGAAAAGCAGATAGAGGATGCCTTGTCGGAGCTTGATTTCAAGCTCGGCACTTGCGTAAAAGATGTTGATTTCGATGTCCTTCACAACCGTTTTCTTGCGGCATCGGAGAATATTGCATGGATATCGGTCAATATGCACGGCAATGTTGCTTACGCCGAGGTGAGAGAATATCTGCCGTCTGAGCTTGACAAAAAGGACGGCGCGGCAAATATAATCGCCGCAAAGGACGGAATCATAACGCAGGTGTCCGTGTTTGACGGTAAACGCGAGGCGGTTATAGGGGAAAGTGTGAAGAAAGGACAGCTATTGATATCCGGTGTCGTCGAATATGAGGGCGCCGATACGCATTACGTTTACGCCAAGGGCGAGGTCTACGCCGAATGTAAGCGAGCCATACACATAGAAATTCCGCTTCAACGGGAAATTACGAAAAAATCGGCATCAAAATCAGTGTGTAAGGGCGTAAAATTCTTTTCGAAAGAGATATTTTTTGACAGAAAGGGTAGAATTGAAGCCGACCTTTGTGATACAATAACTATGTATAAGGATGTGACCGCTTTTAACGGAACAGTCCTGCCGATCTGCCTTGTTACGGTGAAGCAAATTGAGACCGAAACCGTAAATGAGACATATACGCCGGAAGAAGCCGCCGCTATCGCGTATGCGGAATATAAAAAGGAATTTATCGAAAAAACAGACGGGGTGACGTTGCTTTCCTATGATGTGGAGTCCGGATTGAATTCGGATGCATCCGCTTATATCATCGACTGTACGCTCAACGTCATCGAAAACATAGCACAGACAAAGGAATTTGCGGTAAATGAGTGAGAAGATCGTAAAAACAAGATCAAGTGAAATAACAAGCCGTCTTTTCGGAAGCTTTGATGTTAATTGCAGACGTATCGAAGAAGCGTTTGACGTGAAGCTCAGAAACAGGCAAAATCCCGACGGTGACGGAGATTCCGTCGTTATTTCGGGTGAGGACGAAAACAATGTTAAGCTTGCCGCCGACGCTGTCGAATATTTGCGCGGAATGGCGGAATATAACGAGACGCTTTCCGATCAAACAGTCGATTATGTAATCGGTATGGCGTCTGACGGCAGGATCGGCGAGCTTGAGGCGCTCGACGACTGCGTTTGCGTTACTACGCGCGGCAAACCGATCAAGGCAAAGACTGTGGGACAGAAAAAATATGTTGAGGCAATAAAGAAAAACACAGTCATTCTCGGCGTCGGCCCTGCCGGAACGGGAAAAACCTTTCTCGCCGTCGCAATGGCGTGCAAGGCGCTTCGAGAGCGCGAGGTTCAAAGGATAATTCTTACGCGTCCCGCTGTTGAGGCGGGAGAGAAGCTCGGCTTTTTGCCGGGAGATCTTCAAAATAAGATAGATCCGTATTTGCGTCCGCTTCATGACGCACTTTACGAAATGCTCGGTTCGGAAAATTATTCGCGTCACATCGAGCGTCAAACGATAGAGATTGCTCCGCTTGCTTATATGCGCGGCAGAACTCTCGACGATTCGTTCATTATTCTTGACGAAGCGCAGAACACAACTCCGGAGCAGATGAAAATGTTTTTGACACGTCTCGGCTTTAATTCAAAGGCTGTCGTTACGGGAGACCTGACGCAGACCGACTTGCCGTCCGGTAAGCGAAGCGGACTTGCCGAGGCTGTAAAAATACTTGACGGCATTGACGATATAGCGATACATCGCTTCACGGAGAGAGATGTTGTTCGACATAAGCTCGTTCAAAAGATCATTCTTGCGTACGATAAATTCGAACGCGATAAAGCAAACCGCAGGGCGGAAGGAAAGTACAGGGTGAAAAGAAATGATAGGCAGACCTAAGCTCAGAGCACTTATAGAGAACAGGACATACAGCACATTACGTTTCGTCAGCTTAAGCTGATCAGACGCGCCGTAAAGGAAACGCTTGCATACGAGGGCTTCAAACGAAACGCGGAGGTGTCGATCGTTATTTGCGACAATGAAGCGATACAGGGAATCAACGCAGAGTACAGAGGCGTTGACGCACCGACAGACGTGCTTTCGTTCCCGCAGTTTGAATCGGAGGCGGACTATCCCGAATTCGGCTACGTCCCGATCGGAGATATAATCATTTCCGCGGAGCGCGCGTATATTCAGGCGGAAACCTTCGGTCACAGCTTTGAGCGCGAGCTTGCGTTTTTGGCTGTGCATTCGACACTGCACCTTTTGGGCTACGATCATGTTAATTCCATAGAGGAAGAAAACATCATGCGCCAAAAGCAACGCGATGTAATGAAAAGACTCGGTCTTACCGTAAACGAGGACCGAAAGGATACTTAAAGCAAAAAACTGCATAAAAATAAAAAATGACGCCGCAAACGGCGGTAAAACGGAGTGAAAAATTATGAAAAAAACAGCATTTATAGCAATAGTGGGCAGACCGAACGTAGGTAAATCAACACTTCTCAACGCAATGCTCGGCGAGAAGGTTGCAATCGTTTCAAGTAAGCCTCAGACAACAAGAAACAGAATAACCGGCATCCTCACAAGAGGCGAGGAGCAGTTTGTTTTTCTTGATACTCCCGGTATCCATAATCCCAGAACAAAGCTCGGCGATTATATGGTAAAAAGCGCGGAAAATTCGATCGGAGACTGCGACGCCGTCATCCTTATCGCAGATGCGGACAAGCCTGCGGGCAACGTCGAGCGTGCCGTTATCGAACGAATTAAAAAGGAAAAGATCCCCGCTGTACTTGTGCTTAATAAGATAGATCAGTCCGATCCCGTAAAATTGGCTGAAACAATCACGGATTATGCGTCGATACATAATTTCGACGCGGTAGTCCCCACCTCCGCACTGAAGGGCAAGGGCGTTTCCGACGTGCTTGACGAAGTCGGAAAGTTTTTGAGGGAGGAGGAGTGGTATTTCTCCGGCGACGAAATAACGGATCAGTCCGAGCGTCGCTATGCGGCAGAGGTCATCAGAGAAAAAATGCTTCGTCTGCTCTCAAAGGAGATTCCGCACGGCACCGCGGTTGTTGTTGAGGAATTCAAGGACGAAAATACCCTCATCCGCATCAGAGCGGAAATATACTGCGAAAAAAGCACGCATAAGGGGATAATTCTCGGTAAAAACGGAGAAATGCTCAAAAAGATAGGCACTTATGCGCGCGAGGACCTTGAACGCTTCTTCGGCTGTAAGGTGTTCCTTGATCTTTGGGTAAAGGTAAAGGACGGCTGGCGCGACAGAGGCGGCTATCTTCGCGACTTCGGTTACGATATAAAGGAACTTAAATAAAAATGGAAAAGCTGTCCGTTCACGGTCTCGTGCTTCGCGAAAAGCCGCTCGGAGATAATGACAAGCTTTTGACTTTGCTGACGGCGGAGCACGGAAAAATGTTCGTCACGGGCAAGGGAG
>CAZOMK010000100.1:0-5720 GCA_964580615.1 uncultured Lachnospiraceae bacterium
AGCTTCTCCTCATCACCGGTACGCCCGGCGGTGAATTTAAGGTACAAAACGTTTGGAATCCGCTCGGAATCGAAGTCCGTGACCTTTCCGTATTCATCGACGATGACGGTCAGGGTTATCTCTTCGCAGCGGCTAACAAGCCGGGCGAGGGCGCAAACGCAACGATCTACCTTTTCAAATTCACAGAAGATTTCAGCGATATCGAAAGCGTAGTAACAACTCTGTTCCAGAATCAGTACCGTGAAATGCCCAACTGCGTCAAGGTTGACGGTTGGTATTATCTCTTTCTCTCACAGGCGGCAGGCTGGTACCCCAGCCAGGGCGCTTACGCTTCCACAAAGAACCTCGCTGAGAGTTGGAGCGATCTCCGCAACATAGGCAACACATCAACCTTCTCGTCTCAGTCGAGCTGGATAGCGGTTGTCGGAGAGGGCGACACAAAGAATTACATCATGTATGCGTACCGTTGGATCGCAGGTACCGGCACAAGCGGAACAATGCTCGCGCCCATCACCTTCTCGGACGGAATAGCGTACTACGACTTCTATCAGAAGATACTTTACAACGCGGAAACAGGAGACATGATCCCCGTTTCAGACGGTAAGCTCCTCTCTCAGGACGCAAAAGTTACAACTTCCCTCTCGGCTGCATCCGGTAGCTCCGCCTCCAACATGACTGACGGCGATTATTTCTCCGCATATACGGCGTCGTCTGTAACATGGCCCATGTCCTTCACCGTCGATCTCGGCAGAGTGTGCGAGGTCAAGAACATTCAGCTCTCGTGGTACATCTGCAAGGGCTCGGAGGGATATTATATGTACACTGTTGAGGGCAGCACCGACGGAGGGACTTGGACAACGCTTTACGACAACACAAACGAATCCGACACAAAGGTTTCCAAGACCTACGGCTTTAACACCAATGTGCTGTCGGGCGAGGCAAGGTATATACGAGTCAACGTAAAGGGAGCGCGTCTCCAAAACAATCCGGGCTACAACTGGTACACGCCTACGATCTACGAAGTTAAGATCTTCGGTAACGAAAAGTAAGCTGAAAATTTGTTATAATTAAGTGTCCCCGAAAAGGCAAGCCTTTTCGGGGACATTTCGTTATGACTGATGATCTTTATTGAATTTTATCAAGAACGGCAGGCTTATAAGTCCCGTCAAAACGTCGCTGATCGGCTGTGAAAGCTGAATTCCCTTAAGTCCGCCGATGCTTGACGCAACAAACAGCACGGGAAGCAGGATAAGTCCGGAGCGGAGCAAGGCAAGAAACGACGCTGTTTTTGCGTTTCTCGTGCTTTGGAACAGCATACTGATCGGGACAAAGAACGGCGACAAAAGTATTCCCACAGACGCATATCGCACGGCAGGCGTGCCTACGTCGATAACGTCCTGCGCCTTTTGGAACACCCAAACTACGTCATCGGCAAAGACGAAGCCGACAACGGACATCACGCCGACGAAGGCAAGTCCCATAAGCATTGTGAAGTAAAGTCCCTTCTTTACGCGGGCGTAATTCTTCGTCTGATAGTTGAATGCCGCAAACGGCTGAAAGCCCTGACCGATGCCGAGTGCAAAGCACATGATAAACGATGAATATCTGTTTACTATGCTCATCGCGGCGATTGCGGCGTCTCCGAACGGCTTGATGAGGTTATTGAGTATGCCGTTTGAGATCGAGGTAAGTCCCTGTCTGATCAACGACGGCAAACCGACCTTAACTATCGAAAAATACACTCTCACATCTCGGCTTATATACCGTAAGGACAGCTTGCTCTCCGCTTTGGTCACAAACATTACAATCAAGATCGTAAAGCTTACGACCTGCGAGATAGCTGTTGCCATGCCCGCACCGTAAACGCCGAGGTTAAGAATCTTAACGAAAACATAGTCAAGGAAAATGTTGAGGATTCCGCCCGACGTCAAGCCAACCATCGCATAAACCGCTTTGCCCTCGTATCGGAGATTATTGTTGAGTATAAACGACATAACCATGAACGGACACGCAATCAGCACCCACATTCCGTAATCCTTTGCGTAAGGCAGGATTGTTTCCGTGCTTCCGAGCAGTCTGACAAACGGCTCAATGAATATAAGTCCGAAAATCATGAGCAAGGTTCCGAGTGCGCTTCCCGTGAAAAACGCTGTCGAAACATAGGTTGACGCCCGACGCGGATTCTGATCGGCAAGCTCCTTTGAAACGAACGTTCCCGATCCGTGACCGAGCATAAATGCTATCGCCTGTATGATCGTTTGCAGCGTGAAAAGTATTCCCATTGCGCCCTGCGCCGACTCTCCGAGACTGCCCACAAAATATGTGTCCGCCATGTTGTAGATGTTCGTCACAAGCATTGATATCGTCGTCGGTATGCCGAGCGAAACGATCAGCCGCGCGACAGGCGTTTTTGTCATTCTGTCATAATTTGATATATTCTTTTTCAAAGCAATTTCCTTTTCTTATTTCAACAGCATTAATATCTTCCGTATAATTTATTCAACCGTCTGTAAAACGCTTTATTTACAGATGCAAGCTGATCAAAAGTAACGCGATAATTCCAATTGTCGTCCGTCACGCCCGGCTTATTCATTCGCGTGTCGGCGCCGTAGCCGAGTATATCCTGCATCGGCAGAATAACAATCGCCGCTTTGGACGCCATAACAGACCGTATAACATCAACGCACGCCGCGCTCCAATCGTTCGGGCATCCGCAATAATCAAAAAGATCTGCTCTGCGCTCCGTCGGCATCTCCCAAATGCTTCCGAAAAGTGTATTATTGTCATGCGTTCCCGTATATGCGACGCAATTTTCAACATAATTGTGCGGGCGGTGAAGCGAATCACCGTCGTTCAAGAAGCCGAACTGCATGACGCGCATACCGGGAAATCCGCTTTTGTCAAGAAGCGCGCGCACCTCGTCGGTTATGTCACCGAGGTCCTCCGCGATGATAAGCTTATCTCCCGCGACTTCCTTTATAACATTGATCAGCTCCATTCCGGGGCCCTTGCGCCATTTGCCGTTTTTTGCCGTTACAGCGTCGCCGGGAATGGCGTAATATGACTCGATGGCTCGGAAATGGTCGATTCTCACGCCGTCAAAAAGCGCCAGCATGAAGGATATTCGCTCGTGCCAGAAGGCGTAGTCGTCTTTTTTCATGTGAGCCCAATCATAAAGTGGGTTGCCCCAAAGCTGACCATCCTCGGAAAAATAGTCCGGCGGCACTCCCGCGACCCATTCGGGTCTGCCGTCTCTGTCGAGCAGGAATTGCTCGCGCGAGCCCCATACGTCCGAGCTGTCAAGCGAGACGTAAAACGGTATGTCTCCGATTATTTTTATGCCCTTTTCGTTTGCGTAAGCCTTAACGAGTGCCCATTGACGGAAAAATTCATATTCGATAAAGCGCCAAGAGGCCTCTGTTTCCGCTTTCGGCACGTTCGTTTTCCAATCATGCCACATTGTATCGCCGTTTGCCTCGCGAAGCGCCATAAAGCGACAAAATTCGCTCACGCGCGGATTTTCCGCCATAAAGCTGTCTATCTCGTGTGCGATTTGCTCGTTTTTGAGGGCGCGCGCGGCGGCGCGGAACAGCAGAGCCGTCCTTTCCTTACTCAAGCGATCGAATTCGCAGGCGTAAGGCGTTTTTTCCTCTGCAAGAGTGAGCTCCGTTTTTGTTATAAGTCCGTTTTCGAAAAGAATCTCGAGATCTATAAAATAAGGATTCCCCGAAAATGCCGAAGCAGAGCTGTACGGTGAAAAAAACGAGTCCGGTACGCAAAAAGGCAATGTCTGCCAATATGTAAACCCGCCTTCGACAAGTGCATCGACAAATGCACGAGCGCCCTTGCCGAAGCTTCCGCAGCCGTATTTTCCCGGAAGTGATGATATATGAAGTAAAATTCCGCTTTCCCGTTTCATAGTGTGTCCTCTTTTTCAAATATACTAAAATAGTACCACATCTGCGTCGAAAAATCAACTCACAAGGCGCATTCAGATTCGATCTTGAGTGAAAAACGGCGCTTTTTGAAAAAATATTTGAAAATATCGCTATAATTCTGTAAAATTCCTCTTGCAATCATTAAATGATTGTGCTATAATAATCACGTTCGTGATTTTGATAAATAATATATCATATATATATGGAGGTGTATCACAATGGCAAAATGTTGTATCTGCGGCAAGGGCGTTACTTTCGGTCACAACGTATCTCACTCCGAGCGTAAGACTTCGAGAGCTTGGAAGCCCAACATAAGAAAAGTCCGTGTTGATGATAACGGTACTCACAAGACTGTTAGCGTCTGCTCCCGTTGCCTTCGCTCCGGCAAGGTAACTCGCGCCGTCTGACTTAATATCGAACGCAAACAAGGGCGGACTGTTGTTCGCCCATTTTTGTTTTTTAAGGCTTATGTCAATTCTGCTTCTTTCGGAAAACACACCGAAAAAAATCGTTGCCGCCGCCGAGTCTCACGGATTTGACGTTGTATCCGTGCCGTCCGCGGTCGGGATGGCGTCACCTGTTGCCGCACATCCGGATATGCTTTTTTTCTGCGGCTTCGGTCAGCTTTTTGTTCGCTCGAAGCATCTCGAAAACAAACGCATATCAGAAATCTCCGATCAAATTTCCCTGTCCGGATATATAGTTTCTCCAACGTCGGACGATCCGAGCGAGCTTTATCCGTCGGACGTAGCGTTCAACTGCTTTGTGCTTCCGCAAACGGCATTGATCGGCAAGGCGGACTTTATTTCCGGGGCAATAAAATGTGCCGCGACGGGATCGGGACTGCCCGTGATCGAGTCAAAGCAGGGATATTCGAAGTGCTCATCCGTTGTCATTTCGGGCACCGACCGTAACAACAGTCTCGTAATTTCGGCTGATCTTTCCATCATCAAATCAGTCACCGATTGCGCCGTCAGCGCCGTAAAGGTCTCCTGCGGTCATGTTTCCCTTCCCGGTTACGACACCGGTTTTATCGGCGGCGCGTCTTTTTCCACTGACGATACCGTTTATTTTTTGGGCGACGCAAGCCGTCACCCCGATTTCAAGCTCATCGCTTCTTCCGCAAACGCTTTCGGTCGGGATGTTGTCTCTCTTTCCGACGAGACGCTTTTCGACGCAGGCTGTCTTTTCATATAATAAAGCAAAGCGAGCACAAAATGAACATCATTCGTTATATTTTCTTTGTATATTTTATCATAATATCAATAGTCTCCGTCGTTTTGACGGCATACGACAAATCCGCGTCCTGGAAACGTGCATGGCGCGTACCGGAGCGTGTGCTTTTGTGGCTCGGTGCGCTCGGAGGCGCTTTGTTCATGTTCATTACGATGAAGCTGATCCATCACAAAACTCGGCACGCGAAATACATGATTCCGCTGCCGATATTCATTCTGCTTCACGCCGTCATTGCATATTTTGTTTATTTATATTGACAAAACCAAAAAACGCCCTCATACGAGGGCGTTTTTTTGAGTTTTATTTTATTATTTGTAGAATACTTCTCCGAGCATAAGATCCTTCTTGAGGCTCTGGATAGTTGTACCCTCGCCGATAACGACGCTTTCGATACCGAAGTTTTCGCAGAGGTCAACAACGTTTTCTGCCGTAAGGTCATAGGTAAATGCGGTGTGGTGTGCTCCGCCGCAGATGAGCCAGCCTTCCGTACCCGTTGAGAAATCGGGGAGTGTCTTCCAAAGCGCGGACGCAACGGGAAGATTGGGC
>CAZOMK010000101.1:0-4437 GCA_964580615.1 uncultured Lachnospiraceae bacterium
ATATAACGTTGATTCGGACAAAAAATGCATAAATAAAAGGGTGTAACCCCGTTTGTCGGAGGTTACACCGCATTGCGTAAAATGATTTTCCGTTTCGTCCGCAGGCACGCTGTCGGATGAATTTTTATTTTGCGAGGCTTTCGGAAAAATAATCGAAGATCTCGTCCGCTGATTTGCAGAAGTGGCAAAGCGAGAGATATTTTTCCGACATGAACCCCTCGGAAACAGTGCCTTTAAGCAAGACTTCAAGGTTTGAATAGCAGCCGTCAACGTTGTAGATCGCGATTGGTTTGTCGAGCTGACCGAGCTGACAGAGCACGAGCGTTTCGAAAAATTCCTCGTATGTACCGATCCCGCCGGGGAGGACGGCAAATGCATCCGAATTTTCTTCGAGCAATGCCTTGCGCTCACGCATCGTTTCGGTATAAATGAACTCGTCGCAGTCCTTGAAAAGAATATCGTCAACATCGAAAAATTTCGGAGCTATTCCGATGCTGTGACCGCCCTCGGAGCGTGCTCCGCGAACAGCTTGACCCATAACGCCTGTGTTTCCGCCTCCGAATACGAGAGAGTGTCCCTTTTTCGCAAGCTCCGCACCGAAATTATATGCCGCGGAAAGATACTTTTCGGGGATGTTGTCGCTTGACGCGCCGTAAATACAAATTTTCATATTTTGTCTCCGTGTGTTAATTTAATTTTATGATCGGTAAGATCGTTTCGGCGATAACTTGATGACCAAGCTTGTTCGGATGCGGATCCGCTTCGAAGATCGAAGTCGCAAAATCGGAAATGTTACCTGAAAAAGAGTCGGCGTTGACGACATTGTCAAGTGCATTGAATGCGGAATATACATCCGCAACGTCGTAGCCGAGCTTTTTCGCATTTGAAACAATGATGCTGTTCAGGCTTGTGACGAGCCTATCTGTTTCTTGGGCAAGATCAAGCGTGTTTTCGATGAAATCAAAGGTCAGATCAAGCTTGCGGTAGGGGTTGTAGATCGTTTGAAAAATGATCTGTGCATCCGGCGCTTCGCTTTTGATAAGCTCTGTGATCGTTACGATATCTGTCGCAAAACGAGCCGTTCCGTCTGCGTTTTGCTGCATCATTTCGTTGTAGATCTGCGGAATTCGAATCTTTTTCAGATTTTCGTCAGTTACGGAGGTTTCATAAAGATAATACTCCGAGAGCTTGGCAAGGGATGAGCCGAGGACATTGTTTGCGCCGATGCTGACTGTTATCAAGTCCGCGTGCTTTAGCTCCGGTACACCGCCGGATTTGATGAGATTGATAAGATCCGTGCTGTCGTCGCCGTTTACCGCGTAATTGAGCGACGTGTAATTTCTCGAATCTGAAATTTTGTCGTCGATAAGTGCGGAATAACGCTCGTTATCGAAGTCGATAAGACCGTAGCCGTATGCGATGGAGTCGCCGAGCGCAACGTAGACAAATGCATTTTCGAGGTCATCCTCGGTGCTTTCGCTGTCGGATGAGTCCGACTCGCTTGCCGTTTCGTTTGCTTTCGTGTCCGTTTCCGGACGCATAACGTCAATGTCGCTTTCGGTTTCGGAAGTGTCGGGGGCTTTTTGTGACGTGTTACATGAAATCATAGCTGTAATTATAAGGCTTATGAGCAAAATGAGCGTCAAAGCTTTAATTTTCAATTTCGGTATTCTCCGTTTCATCGAAATATAAAGTGATGGATTTTCCGTCAAATCCGCACTCCGTGTCGGGAAAGACAGCACGGGCTTCGTTGATGTAGTCTTCGGGGGAGGGAAGCGACGGCGAGTAATGTGTCAGCCAAAATTTTCTCGGTGACGCAAAGTTGGCGAGCTGTGCCGCTTCGGAAAAGGTCATGTGCTTCGTGTCGAGCGCTTTGCCTTTTTTTTCATCGTCTCCGTACATACCCTCACAGATGAAAAGGTCGCTGTCCTGCGCCATTTCCGCTATGACGGGCACGGGACGCGTATCTGTGCAGTATGTAACCTTGATGCCGCGCCTCGGCGGACCGAGCACAAGGTCGCTTGTGTAGGTCACTCCGTCAAGCTCGACCTGATCGTGTTTCTGAAGCGCGCTCCAAGCTCGAAGCGGAACTCCGTTTTTTATCGCGCGTTCGCGGTCAAATTTACCCGCTCTCGGAATCGTTACGGAAAAGCCGTAGCAGGGCAGGGTGTGATTCGTTCTGAACGCCGTAATGTGAAAATCGTTGATGACGATCGTTTCGCAGCGCTCCGTGATAGGACGGCATATAACCTCAAACGGCAGCTCCGGCGCGATCGTGAGCAGAGCACGGACGTATTTTTCAATGTGTGCGGGGCCGATGATGGTGACAGGCTCGGTTCTGCCCTCTCCGCCCATGGAAAGGAGCATTCCGGGCAGACCGCTTATATGATCGGCATGATAATGTGATATGCAGATGACACCTATCGGCTTGAAAGGCAAGGAAGCCTGCTTCATTGCAATCTGCGTGCCTTCGCCGCAGTCGATCATCATACATTTTCCGTTGAATCGCATAAAGCACGATGTCAGCCAACGATTTTTGAGCGGTATTGTTCCGCCGGATCCCGAAAGCGTTACATCAAGCATGATCTTCCTCCTTTGTTGCCGTAGTTTTTTTGATTTTATCATATTTTTTGCGTTTTTTCAAGTATTAATACATTTAAGCGCACCAAAGCAAAAAAGTCACCGTATAAGCGGTGACTTTTTTACGTTATTTGCTGCTTATGAATGCGTAAAGCTTCGGCAGTGCCGGCGAAAAATCAGTGATTTTTGCAAGCAAGCGATTGAAAACGGAGATAAAAAATCCGTTCAGAAAGACGCACACGACAGTGCCGACGCCGATCCCGTGTATATCACGGAAGAAGATGAACGACATAACGACGGCGAAAACGAAGCTCAGAACGTCGTATGTGAGCTTGGTTTTGTCGAAGTTGAGCTTCAGTCCGCGCGAAAACTCACGGACGAACATATCGTAACAACACGGTGGAAGATACGAGTTGAAGTACAGTGAGACGCCGAGATCGGAAATTATAAGTCCGACAAAGAACAAAACGATCCGCAAAGCGAGACTGTCGGGGACAGCGCTTGCGTTTGTGATTAAGATCATTAAGTCAAGGACGGCGCCGTAGATGAGCGCAGAGACGAATGTGAGCAGAAATCGCCATTCAAAGCGTCTCAGCGAAGCAAAGAGCACTATAAGCAAAAATGCCTGAACGACGTATTCGGCAGTGCCGAATGAAAGAAAATCAAATCTTTCGGACAGGATGTACGCCGGAGCGACGACCATCGAAAGTCCCAGATCGGCTTTAGTCATTAATGCTACGCCGAAGCAAGTTGTGAGCGCGGCGAAAATGTACGAGAGCTCGCCTGTTTTGGAGAGCTTTTCGGAGTTCATGACTCAGCGTTCCTCTCTGAAATAGGACAGACCGAGCGACGCCGGACCCTGATTTTCCTTTTTACGTCTCATTGAAACGAAAATGAGGACGAGTATCGTTACGACATAGGGGATCATTTGGAGCAGATTTGTCGCTGACTGAGAAATTTTAAGGTTTGTCAGCGTGGGGAAGTACGTGGGCATCCAATAGAGCATAGCGAAAAGATACGAGCCCCAGATCGTGTTGATCGGCTTCCACGTTGAGAAAATGACAAGCGCAACGGCGAGCCAGCCGAGAGCCTCAATCGAGTTGTTTGTTGACCAGTTACCGAAGCAGTAGTCGAGGACGTAATAAACGCCGCCTATGCCGCAAATTCCGCCGCCGAGCGAGGTTGCAAGGTATTTGTAAAGCGTTACGTTTATACCTGCCGCATCTGCCGTGGCGGGATTTTCACCGATCGCGCGGAGATTCAGACCGACGCGTGTATGTGAAAGGAAAATGTGAAGCACCACCGCCAGCAGGATCGCTACGTAAGCGAGCCAGCCGTAGGAGAGCAAGAGCTGACCCAAACTTCCGAGACCGAAGGTCGCATTCAGGTTTTCGGTGTAAACCTCACTTGCTTTTGCGGCAACGGCAAAGCTTGAGTTACCGGAAACCTTGCAGAGGTAAACGCCGCCGAAGGTGCCGACACCGACACCGAAGGAGGTGATTGCAAGACCGGTTACGTTCTGATTTGCGCGCAGGGTCACTGTCAAAAAGCTGTACAAAAGACCACCGAGCGTTGACACGAGAAAGCCGCAAACGAGGGGAAGAATGAGCAGGACGAGCTTGTTCGGATCGTCTGTTGAGCGTTCGTAAAGATACGCGCTTCCGAAGCCGGCAAAGCCACCGAGGAACATAAGACCGGGTACACCGAGGTTAAGATGACCGCTTTTTTCCGTCATGATCTCGCCCATTGCGGCGTACATCATAACAGTTCCGTAAATGACGGCACTGTTTATCCAAGCAATAAGTGTTGTCATGCGTTTTCTTTGCCTCCTGCTACTGCTTTTTTCTTGAAAAGCGA
>CAZOMK010000101.1:4447-5700 GCA_964580615.1 uncultured Lachnospiraceae bacterium
GAATATTGCCGTATTGATATCCGAGATAGATGCGTTAAGGTTTGCGTTTTTGTTGCTTATTTCGGTAGATCCGCATGAGATGAACGAGATCAAAAGCGAAATTGCCGCCATAAAGATCGGATTGAACTTTGCGAGCCAAGCGACTGTTATGGCAGTGAAGCCGTAGCTTCCGCCCGTATGGATAGATATCGTATGACTGAGGTTTGAGACGTAGAGGAAGCCGATAAGACCGCAGATCGCGCCCGATATAAAGACTGTACGGACGATAACGGCGGATTCGTTGATTCCGGCGTATCTTGCGGTGTTGATCGTTTCACCGACAACGGAAATTTCGTAGCCGTGCTTCGTTTTGTTCATGTAAATGTACATGAGAATGACGGTGACGGCGGCGATTACGTATATCCATCCGTAAGAATTGCCGAAAAGTGCGCCGACAGAGCCGTTTTTCCTTGAAATGATACCGAGCGCGCTCTTTATGCCCTTCCAAATGTCGTTTGCAAAGGCGACGAGCTGGATCGCGATGTAATTCATCATCAAGGTGAAAAGGGTTTCGTTTGTACCGAATTTGATCTTAAAGAGCGCGGGGATAGCAGCCCACAAGCCGCCGATAAGCATTGCGGAGATGAGCATAAGCGGCAAGAGCACGGGATCGGAGAGTTTATTTCCGAGATAAAAGAGCCATGTAGCGGCGATCAGACCGCCGGCGAGCACCTGTCCCTGCGCTCCGATGTTCCAAAATCGCATTTTGAAGGCGGGAGCAAGCGCAACCGCAAACATCAGAAGCATGGCGGTGTCCTTGAAAAGGGTATTTATCGTTATTGAGTTACGGAAAGTTCCTTGAAACATATAACCGTAGGTTTCGGAAATGCTGTAGCCGGAAACGTATTTGATGAATAAGCCGCAGGTAAGCGCCGCAAGCATAAGTGCGATCACACGGATGATAACGGCTTTTGTCAAGCTGATGGAATCACGCTTAATTATATGAAAAAGCGGCTCGTGATTTGTGTTTTTTGCAGTTGCTTTCATTATGCCTCTTTTCCTCCGCCTATTGAGGTCATGTAAAGACCGATTTTTTCTTTTGTCGTTACTTTGGGATCTACAATGCCGGAAACGACGCCTCCGCAGAGCACGAGGATCCTGTCGCAAAGAGAGAGCAGTACGTCAAGGTCTTCGCCGACGTAAATAACGGCGACGCCCTTTTTCTTTTGCTCGTTAAGCAGATCGTAGATCGCGTATGACGTGTTGATGTCAAG
>CAZOMK010000102.1:0-5676 GCA_964580615.1 uncultured Lachnospiraceae bacterium
ACGGGAACACCGTCTTAGTCGTCGGCGACTTCAACCTCCAGCGAATCTCCCAGGTACTCGGTAACGACGGCTCATCCATCGGTTATTTCAAATTTCAAGCCGAACGGTCCTCCGTCACAAGAGGTAAGCACGAGCATAAAAAGCGCTGCGGCAATTATGAAAAAAGCTGTTTTTTTCAAAGCGACCCTTCCTTTTTATTAAATCAAATTTTTACAGATCAATAAAATCAGTATATCAAAAAACGCGGCTTCTTTCAACAGCGATTAAGAAAATTTACAGCAAGTTTATTATTTGCATGAAAATTCGCCGCGAAGTAATATAAAACTTGATTTTAATGACGGAATGGCATATAATTAATCGGATATCAAAGCTTACGGTGAATTGTATATGGAAAAGAAACAGGAACAAAAAAAGAAGCAAAGGATCGGCAGATGCGAGGACTGCGTATATTACGACTACGACGAATATTCGGAGGAATATTCTTGCCAAATGTCGCTCGACGAGGACGAAATGGAGCACTTTATGCGCGGAACCTTCGATCATTGCCCGTACTATAAATTTTACGACGAATACAAAAGCGTCCAAAAACAAAACTGAACCGGAGATCGCACTGAATTATGCTTAATGGTAACGAAATACTTGAAAAATGCCGTTTGCACGGCGCCGTCGTGCTCGGCTTCGGAATCTCGAATGTTCCGCTCACAGATTTTCTTCTGTCCGAGGGGATAAAGGTCGAGGTTTGTGACGGAAAGAGCCGCGACGCTGTCGCGCCCTACGTCAACATCGACGAATACGAAAAGAAAGGCGTCACTTTCCGTTTCGGAGACGCTTATCTTGAAAATATTCCGGCAGGTGTGCTTTTCCGCACGCCGGGGCTTCGTCCCGACGCCGACGGCATCATGGATGCAGTCTCGCGCGGCGCCCTACTGACAAGCGAAATGGAGCTGTTTTATGCGCTGTCACCGTCGCACAAGCTTGCGATCACGGGAAGCGACGGCAAAACAACGACAACAACGCTCGTTAATTTGATCTTGAAGGATGTTTTTGCAAGCGACAACATCAAGATCGGTCTCGGCGGCAACATCGGCGCTCCCCTTTTGCCGCGTGTGCATGAGCTCGGAGGCGATGATTTTGCCGTTACGGAGCTGTCAAGCTTTCAGCTTATGACTATGCCCATCCCGCCTGAGGTCGCCGTCATAACAAACGTCTCGCCCAATCATCTGAATTGGCACACGGACATGAACGAATACACGGAAGCGAAGCTTCGCATCATCTCCGACGGCTGTCGAGTAGCTGTCCTTAACTACCGCGACAATGCCTGCCGCCTTGCCGCAGGCAAAACGTCTGCAAAGGTCGTTTATTTTTCTTCAGCGCCGATTTCGGACGACGTAACCGACGCCGTTTATCTCAACGGGGACAGCATCCTTCTCCGTCGCGACGGCGCAGAGAAGGCTATTCTCTCGCGCTCCGCGATCAAGCTTCCCGGACTTCACAACGTCGAAAATTACATGGCCGCCATCGCTGCCGTCAGCGCATTTGTTTCCGATGAGCGGCTTGCTCGCTCCGCAGACACGATCGCGAGAAGCTTCGGCGGAGTCCCGCACAGGCTTGAATTCGTCCGCGAGATCGACGGCATATCTGCATATAACGGTTCTATCGACTCGTCTCCGTCACGCACGGCGGCGGCGCTTTCCGCGCTTTCCGACAAGCGCATCTCGCTTATTTGCGGCGGTTACGACAAACACATCCCGATGAGGCCGCTAGCTGATGCTGTCGCGGCGCACGGAGGTGTTCTTTCCGTCACGCTGACGGGCGATATAGCTCCCATCATCGCAGACGCGCTCAACGAGCTTGACGGCGCGCCCGAACACACCGTCATCCCCGATTTCGACGACGCCGTCCGTCATGCTTACGAGCGTGCAAAGGCGATCGGCGCGGACACGCTTCTGCTCTCGCCCGCCGCGGCAAGCTTCGATCACTTCCGCAACTTTGAGGAGCGCGGAGAGCATTTCAAAAAGCTCGTCCGTGAGCTTTAATATAATTTTTACAATAACGCTTGCGTTTATCTGCGATATAATGTATAATTATATCAATAAAACTTTACAAGTAAGAAAGGGATATGTCATGAACGTCTCCTACGGTCTCAATTCCGAATCCAAGTCAGCAAGACTTTTCAAAACCGCTCTTTGGTTTATCGGCTTTTACATGATAAAGCTGCTCGCAAATAACGCTGTCGGCTTCCTTCTCGGAAGCGAATACGTTATCGCCACACGTCAGTCCGACATACCCAAGGTGTCCTCCACCGTGTCCGCGCTCTGCGGCGACGCTCCCTTCTTCGGATTTTTGCTGAACATCGGTAACTTCGCAATGCAGTTCCTTTATCCCGCCGCTATGGCGTTCATGTTCCTCTGGCTCGGCTGGAAAATCGCGGCTTGGCTTCCCATCGCAGGCTACATGGCTGCTGCCGCTGTTTATTACACAGTCGGCGTTCAGTCTATCGAGGGCAACACAAAAGGACTTAACGGTCTGCCGCTTTACATACTGATCCCCTTTATCGGCATCATCGTTTCCGTAGTGATCCAGCTCGTTTTGAACAAGGTCAAGCACGGAAGCTGGCTTCATTCCTACGTTGAGCCTTGCTTCGACCCGAAAAAATACGAGGAGCTCAAGGCACAATCGGAAAAATCCGAGGAATAATCGAAAATCATATCAAAAAATCGCTCTTTCCGAGCGATTTTTTTTGTTTTTTTATTTATTTGCGTAAAAGGTTGTGATATAATAATACGTTGTTAAAATAATGCTAATAAATCAGCCGCAAGGCGGCACGGAGGATAATTTGGTACGCACAGACCTTAGAAATATCGCTATCATCGCACACGTTGACCACGGTAAGACAACACTCGTTGACGAAATGCTCAAGCAGTGCGGTGAATATCACGAAAAACAGCAGATCACGGAACGCGTTATGGATTCGGGTGACCTCGAACGCGAACGCGGAATCACAATACTCGCAAAGAACACATCTGTAATTTACGGCGACACGAAGATCAACATTATCGACACCCCCGGTCACGCGGACTTCGGCGGTGAGGTCGAACGAATCCTGAAAATGGTTAACGGCGTTATCCTGCTCGTTGACGCTGCCGAGGGCCCTATGCCGCAGACGCGCTTCGTCCTCGGACGTGCTATGGAGCTCGGTCACAAGGTAATCGTCGTCATCAACAAGATCGACCGTCCCGATGCAAGAATCGAGGAGGTCGAGGAGGAGGTTCTTGAGCTTCTGCTTGACCTTAACGCAACAACGGAACAGTTTGAATCTCCCATGATCTTTTGCTCCGGCAGAGCCGGCACAGCTTCCCTCTCCCCCTACGAGGCAGGTGTTGACCTCAAGCCTCTGTTTGACACGATCGTCAACTATATGCCCGCCCCCGAAGGAGACGAGGACGGCCCGCTTCAGATGCTCATTTCCAACATCGACTATAACGAATACGTCGGACGTATCGGAATCGGCAGAATCGAGCGCGGCTCGATCAAGGTCGGTCAGACTGTCTCCGTCGTAAACTATCACTCGCCGGACGCTCCCTCGAAAAAGACAAACGTCGTCTCGCTCTATCAGTTTGACGGTCTTTCGAGAGTTCCCGTCGATTCTGCAAAGGTCGGTGACATCGTTTGCTTCTCCGGCGCCGCCGACATCACGATCGGCGACACACTGACAGATCCCGCATTCCCCGAACCGCTTGAGTTCGTTAAGATCAGCGAGCCCACGATCGAAATGACCTTCTCCGTAAACGACAGCCCGTTTGCGGGTCGTGAGGGCAAGTTCGTCACATCACGTCAGCTTCGCGCGCGTCTTTACAAGGAGATGCTCCGCGACGTTTCGCTGCGCGTCACAGACGGTGAAACAACCGACAGCTTCTCCGTTGCCGGCAGAGGCGAAATGCACCTCTCCATCCTTATCGAAACAATGAGACGCGAAGGCTACGAGCTCTGCTGCTCGATGCCGCACGTTCTTTTCCATTACGTTGACGGCGAACGCTACGAGCCGATGGAGCGCGTCTCCATCGACGTACCCGAAGCTTCCGTCGGCGTCGTTATCGAAAAGCTCGGCGCAAGAAAGGGTGAGCTGCTCGAAATGAATCTCGTCGGCTCACGCATGAAGATCGAATACTCGATTCCCTCACGTTGCCTTTTCGGTTACAGAAGCGAATTCCTCACCGACACCTGCGGTGAGGGCGTCATCAACACGCTTTTCGACGGTTATCAGCCCTACAAGGGTGACATAACGCTTCGCTTCACAGGCTCTCTTGTTGCGTCCGAGACGGGCGAAGCAACATCATACGGTCTGTTCCACACTCAGGACAGAGGCGCGCTTTTCATCGGCGCCGGCACCGAGGTCTACGAGGGAATGCTTGTCGGCGAATGCCCCAAGCTTGAAAATATCGCGGTAAACGTCTGCAAAAAGAAGCATCTGACCTCGATTCGTTCCGCAGGTGCGGACGAGGCACTCCGTCTCATCCCGCCGAAGGTTCTCTCGCTCGAACAGGCGATCGAATTCATCACAGACGACGAGCTCATCGAGGTAACTCCCGTCTCGCTCCGTCTGCGTAAACGCATACTTAACACGGAGCTCCGTCTCAAAGCGGAGGCGAGAGCCAAAAAGTAAACTACCGTCAAAGCCAACGGAGACAACTCATGAACAATCAGTCCGTTCCGACGTCAGCACGCGAAATCGCTGAACAGAAATACTCAACAGCGCGCGAAAATCTGCTTTTGATGACTGTTTTGACTGTCATCAACGCTGTTTTGCTTCTTGCAAATTCAAGCTATATGCTGCTTTTCTCCGCGACGGTGCCGTATCTTTCGATAGTCTTCGCTCTCGCCTTTGACGGCGGACTGTTTTATGCATTTCTTTCCGTTGCCGTTATCGACATCGCGATTTATCTGGCGGCATGGCAGCTTTCCAAGAAAAATTACGGCTGGATGATCCTATCGCTCGTCCTTTTCATTTTGGATACGATCATCATGATCGGTATGTACTTACTCATCGAGGATGTCTCCGGCATTCTTGACATACTCATTCACGCCTTGGTGCTCTACTATCTCATCGTCGGCGTTAAGTACGGCAAAAAGCTCAAAAACATGCCCGAATCCGAGCCTGTACCCGTAACGGATGAGTCCGCGTCCGATTTTGACAGCTTCGACGACGGCACCGTCACCGACGACGGCTTTGACGTCGATACTCCCATCATCCGCGGCGCCGACATGACTGTCAAAAACAGAATCCTGCTCGAAACGGACGCAAACGGTCAGCACATCGTGTACAGACGCGTCAAAAAGACGAACGAGCTTATCATAAACGGCTTCGTTTATGCGGAGCTTGAAATGCTTGTAGAGCCTGCTCACGAGCTCACTGCCCATATAAACGGTCACGATTACGTCGCAGGCTACGACGGCGGAGCTCGCTCGTACATATCGGTTGACAGCGAGATCGTTGCCAAAAAAATCCGTTTGTTTTAATCAAATACACAATAAAAAAGCACCCGGTCGGGTGCTTTTTTCATTTTATTCAGTCAAGGCTGTTGACCTTGTTTATTCTGCGAACATGACGTTCGCCCTCGGAACAGGGAGGTGAAATGAGCATGTCTAGCATTGGGGCCGCCGTGTGCTCACCGACGA
>CAZOMK010000103.1:0-5664 GCA_964580615.1 uncultured Lachnospiraceae bacterium
CGGAGGTGTTCGGAGTGCCGATGGAGCAGGTGACGGGTGAGCTGCGTTCGCGCGCAAAGGCTGTCAATTTCGGTATAGTTTACGGAATCGGTGATTATTCGCTCTCGCGCGATATAGGAACTACCCGAAAAGAAGCGGCTCAGTATATAGAAAATTATCTTTCAACGTACAAAAAAGTAGACGAATACCTGAAAAATGCCGTTTCTGAGGCGAAAGAGCACGGATATGTCACGACGCTTTTCGGCAGACGCAGATATATCCCGGAGATCAACGTTTCCAATAAGCAGACGCGCGCCTTCGGTGAGCGCGTGGCGATGAATTCGCCGATCCAAGGAACGGCGGCGGACATCATAAAGCTTGCGATGATAAATACGTCACGCGCGCTTAAAAGGGAAGGGCTTGACGCCAAGCTGATCCTTCAGGTGCATGACGAGCTGATCGTTGACAGCAGCAAAAAGGACGCGGAAGCGGTCAAGGCGCTGCTTGTGCGCGAAATGGAAAATGCGGTGAAGCTTTCAGTCCCGCTTTCCGTAGAGGCGAACGTCGGTGACTCGTGGTATGAATGTAAATAAAAATGCCGATCTCGGCAATTTTGGGAGAATATATGTATAAAATCGGTTTTGACAATGATAAATACATTGCCTTGCAGTCGGAAAAAATAGCCGAGCGCGTGAAATTTTTCGGCGGCAAGCTGTATTTGGAATTCGGCGGTAAGCTTTTTGACGATTACCATGCTTCGAGAGTCTTGCCAGGCTTTCAGCCGGACAGCAAGATCAAAATGCTGCTTCGAATGAAGGACGAGGCTGAGGTGATCATCGCGATCAGCGCCGATTCCATCGAAAAAAGCAGACGTCGCGGAGACCTCGGCATAACTTATGACGAGGAGACCCTGCGCCTTATCGACGCGTTCCGCTCAATTGATCTTTTTGTCGGATCTGTCGTTATAACAAGGTACGTCCCATCTCCGCTTACGGAGCAGTTCGAAAACAGACTTACCTCTCTCGGCATCAAGGTGTATCATCACTATACGATCAAGGATTATCCCTCAAACGTGCCGCTCATCGTTTCCGATGACGGCTTCGGCAAAAACGATTACATCGAGACGTCGCGCTCTCTTGTCGTCGTTACTGCACCGGGACCCGGAAGCGGTAAAATGGCAACCTGCCTTTCTCAGCTTTTTCATGAAAACAAGCGCGGGATCCGTTCGGGATATGCCAAATTCGAAACGTTCCCGACGTGGAATCTGCCATTGAAGCATCCCGTCAATCTCGCTTATGAGGCGGCGACGGCAAATCTCGACGACGTCAATATGATAGATCCGTATCATCTTGAGGCTTACGGAGAGATGACGGTGAATTACAATCGAGATATCGAGATATTCCCCGTGCTGATCTTCCACGAAATATACGGAGATTCGCCGTATAAGAGCCCGACTGATATGGGCGTTAACATGGTCGGTCACTGCATCGTTGACGATGAGGCTTGCCGCGAGGCGTCACGTCGTGAGATACTTCGCAGATATTATGCGGCGCTTTGCGATAAGGCAATGGGCTTTGAAAACGAAAACGTCGTTTACAAGCTTGAGCTTTTGAAAAAGTCAATGAACATTACAACGGCGGATCGTCCCGCGATAGACGCCGCAAATAAAAAAGCGGAAGAAACGGGCGCTCCCGCGCTTGCGATCGAGCTGCCGGACGGCACTGTCGTGACGGGAAAAACATCGTCTCTGCTCGGTGCATCCTCTGCGGCGCTGCTCAACGCGCTTAAATATCTTGCGGGAATCGACGACGATGTGCATCTCATCTCGCCGAGCGTCATAGAGCCTATCCAGCATCTTAAGGTCGAGCACATGGGAAATCGAAATCCGAGAATGCACACCGACGAGCTGCTTATCGCGATAGCAATATGCGCCGTTACGGACGAAAACGCCGCAAAGACGATAGAATGTCTTGATATGCTTCACGGCTGTGAGGCACATTCCTCCGTCATGCTTTCGAGAGTTGACGAAAATCTCTTCAAAAAGCTCGGAGTCAATCTTACCTGCGAACCGAAGCAGGAGAAAAAGAGGTTATACAGAAAATGAAAATAACAGTTATCGGCTGCGGTAGATGGGGCACCTTTATCGCATATTACCTTCATAACACAGGTCATGATGTAACGCTGTACGGTCAGAGCACACATCCTCACATGATTGCGCTTCAGACAGAGCGCAAGAACGGTTACCTGACCCTCCCCGACGATTTTAAGCTTTCGACCGATATAGTTTCCGCTCTTGATACGGATACCGTTATCATTTCGATCGGCTCGCAGGGGCTCAGAGGACTTTTCGATGAAATCAGAGCAGCTTCCGACAGACCGCGCCGTTATATCCTTTGCATGAAGGGAATCGAGATAGAAACAGGTGCACGTCTTTCCGAGATCGCGACGGAGGGCGCGGCTCCCGGAAGCCGTATCGCTGTTTGGGTAGGTCCCGGTCATGTTGAGGAATTTACACGCGGAAATCCGAACTGCATGGTTATAGACAGTAACGACGAGGAGCTCAAGCACGAGCTTGTCGATTCCTTTTCAAGTAAGCTCATACGCTTCTATTACGGCACCGATCTGATCGGAAGCGAAATCGGCGCCGCTTCGAAAAACGTTATCGGCATCGCCGCCGGTATGCTTGACGGACTTAATCTTTCCGTGCTCAAGGGCGCGCTTATGGCAAGAGGCACGTCGGAGATCGCACGTCTTATCGGCGCGATGGGAGGCAATCCCAATTCCGCTTACGGACTTTGCCATCTCGGCGACTATGAGGCAACGGTTTTCTCGATGTTCAGCCATAACAGACGCTTCGGAGAGGCGTTTGTACGCAAAGAAAGTTACACGGATCTTGCCGAGGGCTACTATACAGTCTGCGCGATGATGAATCTCGCGAAGAAGTATAATGTCGAGCTTCCGATATGCGAGGCTGTGTATAAGATACTTTATGAGGGCGCAGACACGAGAGAATGTCTTGATTCTCTCTTCTCAAGAAGCATAAAGAACGAATTTTGATAAAAGGAGACGAACATGAAGCTTTACTTCATAAGACACGCAGATCCGGATTATTCCATTGATTCGTTGACGTCAAAGGGCTGGCACGAGGCAGAGCTGCTCGCGCCCCGTATTGCAAAGCTTGAGCCGATCAGAGACGTGTACTGCTCACCGCTCGGACGCGCTCAGGATACGGCGAGAGTTTCGCTTGAGCCGCTCGGAAGAACTGTTATAACAAAGCCGTGGATGCTCGAATTTCCCGCCGTCATGCAGATGCCGGACGGTCACTACCGTATGCCGTGGGATTTTGCGCCCGGCTGGTGGACGAAGCAGCCCGACCTTTACGATAAGGATAATTGGTTCCGCGGCCCGACAATGAGCCGCGGCGGAAATGTCGAGGAGTGGTATTTGCGCGTCACCGAGGGCATCGACGAGATCCTCGCAGGCTACGGCTATCACCGCGACGGTAACATTTACCGAACGGAAGGTGGTAACACCGATACGATCCTCTTTTTCTGCCATCTCGGAGTCATGTTCGTCATGCTTTCGCATCTTCTCGGTATGCCCACACCTACGCTTTGGCAAAACTTCTTTGTTGCGCCGTCAAGCGTGACGCTTGTTTCCACAGAGGAGGTCGTTCCGGGTGAGGTTGCGTTCAGATGCAAACAGCTCGGCGACGTATCACATCTTTACTGCGCCGGCGAAGCACCGTCGAATTCCGGCTTCTTCGACGAAATGAAGAAAAAGTAACATAATAAACGTCGAAGCCTCTTGTGGCGGATGAATAAAGCCGTCACGGGAGGTTTTGCTTGTATTTTGAAGTTTGTTTCGGAGTGAAAAATGATAATAGATTTTCATACTCACGCGTTTCCGAGCAGAATAGCGGCAGGCGCCGTTGATTCTTTGGGTAAAGCCGCCGATTTTGTGCCCCTGACAGACGGGACTGTCGCAGATCTGCAAAAAATGCTCGCGTCCGCGAATATAGATCTCGGCGTCATCTTGCCGGTCGCGACAAGACCGGATCAGTTTTACAGTATAAACCGTTTTGCGGCGGAGGTTTGCGAGCGGACGGGCGTGATCTCGCTCGGCAGCATATATCCCGACGACGAAACGCCGACAGAACACATAAAAGAGATCGTAAAGCTCGGACTGAAGGGAATAAAGCTTCACCCCGATTTTCAAGGGGTGTATATAGACGACGAAAGATTTGTTCGAATAGTCTCGACGGCGCTCGACGAGGGGCTGATTGTTGTTACTCACGCGGGGATAGATCCGGGCTTTCACGGAGAGGGCGTCTGCTGTACGCCGCAAAGGGCGGCGGCTTTGATCGACAGACTAAGCATCGGTGACGATGAGGTTCCCGTCGTCTTTGCACACGGCGGAGGCTATGCGATGCACAAAGAGGTTATGAAGCATCTTGCCGGACGACGCGTTTACGTGGATCTTTCAATGACGCACAAAATGTCGGACGCCGATGCTGTGACTGAGCTTGTGCGCGTGCATGGTGCGAAACGTGTGCTGTTCGGCTCCGATTGCCCGTGGGGGCATCCCGCGGAAACGATTGATTTCATAAGTAATTTGCAAATTTCCGACGAGGAGAAAACGGCAATACTCGGTGCAAACGCCGAGCGCTTGCTTAAAATTTAAGCCATGAGATATATTGATCTGCATACACATTCGAATTACAGCGACGGAACGATGACGCCGTCTGAGGTAGTCAGAGCGGCAAAGGCGGCGGGACTCTCCGCGATCGCGCTTTCCGATCACGACACCGTCGCGGGAATCGCGGAAGCGGTTGCCGAGGGGGAGCGCATCGGAGTTGAGGTCATTCCGGCGATAGAGCTTTCCGCGCAGTCGAAAACGGAGACGCACATCCTCGGCTATTTTATAGATCCGGAGAATGCAGAGCTCAAAAAAACGCTCGAATACGCAAAGGAAGTCCGCGAGCTCAGGGAAATGGATGTAATAGAAAAGCTACGTGAGCACGGCTTTGAGATAAACATGGAGGAGCTGCGTGCGCTTGCCGGATCTGATGTGCTTTGCCGCGCGCACATAGCGAAGCTTATGGTACAAAAGGGCTACGTTTCGTCCGTGAAGGAAGCGTTTTCGCTTTGGCTCGCGAGAGGACGTCCCGCGTACAGCGCACGTCAGGCATTGACCGATTCGCAGGCTGTTCGGCTCATAAAATCTGCCGGCGGACTTGCGTTTGTCGCGCATTTGAATCAGACCAAGCGCACGCTTGACGATCTTACCGAGTTCCTCACATGTCTTAAAGTGGAGGGGCTTGATGGCATCGAGGGAATCTACACCGAGTACACGCCGGAACAAACGGAGGCTTACGGAAGGCTTGCCGATAAGCTCGGACTCATAAAATCCGGCGGAAGCGATTTTCACGCCGATAATAAGCCGCATATTTCGATCGGACGCGGCACAGGTGACCTGCGCGTGCCGTATACACTGCTTGAAATCATGAAAAACAAGCATCAGCGGCTTGACACAAGGGGATAAATTTTATATAATATCAACCGTGACACGGTTGAGTTGTCGCGCGGTTTGCGCCGTAAGGCCTTACCGTGAGGAAAGTCCGGGCTTCACAGGGCAGGATAACGGATAACGTCCGCCGGAGGCGACTCCCGGGAAAGTGCAACA
>CAZOMK010000104.1:0-5592 GCA_964580615.1 uncultured Lachnospiraceae bacterium
TCTTCACCGAGGTCGTGGTCCCCCTCGGTGAAGACGCGCCGCACTTAGGCAGCGAGAGCTAAATTATCGTTAGCGTTTAATTTTAAGTTAGGGCCGGATTAAAGAGCTTTCCCCATGCTCTGCCCGCTTATAAAGCTTCAAGATCCTCGTCGAAACCTTTACGCCCCCTTATATAAAAGGACATTTACGCAAGCGAATGCGTAAAGATCTCAATTAGGTTAATTTTTCTCGGATTTATGTGCCGTCGGACGCACATTTACTCCGAATATTTGCCGCGACTTTTGACATAGCGCTCCATTGTACGCTCCGCGTTGCGCTTTTCGTCATCGTCGCGCTTATCAAAAAGCTTTTTACCCTTGCAAAGTCCGATCTTCATCTTCACTCTTGAGCCGGAGAAATAGAGCGAGAGCGGAATCAGGGTGTAACCGTCCTGCGTCACCTTACCGAACAGCTTATTGATCTCACGCTTGTGCATCAAAAGCTTTTTCGGGCGGAGCGGATCACGGTTGAAGATGTTGCCCTTTTCATAGGGGCTGATGTGAAATCCGTATGCGAAAAGCTCACCGTTTTCGATGCGGCAATACGAATCCTTCAGGTTTGTTTTACCCTCACGGAGACTTTTGACCTCCGTGCCGAAAAGAGCGATCCCCGCTTCGTATGTGTCTTCTATGAAATATTCATGGCGTGCGGCACGATTTTCCGCGATCTGCTTGCCGTCTGTTTTCTTTTTTTCAGCCACAGCGAGGCCTCCTTTCCGTTTGGTCAAATTACATTATATACAAAATGCACTGCTTTGTCAAGCCACGCGCAAAACACTGCAAAAATCGGCATTATTCGATTTTGACGCTTGCCTGCGGAGACAAAACGTGTTAATATATAAAAAACGATTATGAGGTAAACAAAATGTCAGACTTCTCAAAATACACCGAGCTTGCGCTCAGCATGGGCGCGTCCGACGCGGTCGAGTTCGACATATCGGACATTTGCTTTGACAGCCGCACGCTTTTGAAATGTATGTACGGCTGTGACGATTGGGGCAAAAATCACACCTGCCCGTCACGTCCCGGCTCGCCCTCCATGGCGGAATACCGCGAGATGTTCTCGCGATATCGCGGCGGAATCATCGTACACACGCATGAAAAGAGCCTTTCGCAAAGGATCTCGTTCAAGATCGAGGGCGAGGCGTTCCGCGACGGCTATTATTTTGCGTTTTCGCTTTCGGACTGCGCACTGTGTAAGGAATGCGCTGCTGTCGAAAACGCACCGTGCCGCTTCATGCACATGGCGCGTCCCGCGTTTCATTCCGTCGGGATCGACGTGTTCAAAACGGTACGCGGTCTCGGTCTGCCGATCTTGACGCTTGCCGACGCCGACAACGAAGAACAAAATTGGTACTCGGCAGTGTTTATCGAGTGACGCCGTGCATCGAAAAACAAAAATCTCCCGACTGTGTCGGGAGATTTTCTTTTTATTTAAGCTTGAAGTAACAGAAATCTGAGACGACTGTATCGTAGTTGCCGTGATCGCTGCGATCCTCGTCGATTATATAGTCGTGAACGGAATTTTCCGCATATACGGTAATGCAGTTATAGCCGTCGGAGTCAAGCTCGGAATTGTCAATGCTGACGGTTACCTTCGAGCCGGTGACCTTGACCTCCTTCATCGTCGTACCGTTGATCTGAAGCATGATATATTTGATATCGGAGTCATTTACGGAAACAGTGATTTCCGTCTTTGAGGTGCCGTTGTCAACCTTTTCAACGTCAAGCAGCTCCGACGCATGGTATACGCCGAGCGAATTTACAAGCGATTCTACGCTGACAAACTGTTCGTCGAGCCATTCCATGCGAGTGTTTACGAATTCCTTCATTCTGTACGTTTCGGAATCGAAGGTGAATCCGTATGCGACCTGACTTGACCATTTCGCATCGTTTGCGAGAGCGGCGTCGCGCATATAACCGATGTAGGAATCCATTATGCCGCCGTTGCCGACAAGCGCTTCGATCTCGTCATCTCTGAGCTTCTGCCATCTTTCCCAAACCTTAACGAGGAAGTAGGGGTCACGGATCAAAAGGCAGTTCCACTGCTCCTCCTGGTAGTACTGCTCGATCATGAAATCATAGCAGCGGCAGTGCCATTCCGTCGGACGCCACGTGTTGCCGTTCCAAAGCACATTGCCCCATGCCCAGTCAAAGTCCCATTGAGGGCCGATGTAGGCGAGCCCGTCTATGTCCTTATAGACGAAGAAGCTGTTTTTCATGGAGTCCCAGTTCATTATCATCTCGCAGAAGATGAAGTTGTTAACGAGATTGTCCATATCGAACATCTGCGAATAGTGCAAGCCGTCGTTTACGTTGTCAACGTAATTTGCTTTTTCGTAAGTCCAATTCCAACGGTCATACACAACGGCGTTGTAATGCTCGTCGTCATTCCTGAAGAAGAAATCGTTGCTGTGAATCGCATATTCAAACGACTGAACATAATTGAACGCGTAATTGTAAAGCGGCGTTGTCATAAACGATTCAAGACCGACTCCGACAGGCTCCGGCGTATTGAAATAGAGCGGCTGATCGTATGCCGTCTCTGTTTTTGCGAGAGAAAAATCGCTTTGACTGTAAAAGTCCATTTCGAGCAAAAATCCGCCTGTCTGCTCCGGAAGCTGGTCAAGTCCCCAATCGGTGAACACGTATGTCACCCCGTCAAGCGTGACTGAGCCCGTTGACATCCACGACCAATCATCCGTCATCTTTTCCAAAAGCGCATTTTCGAGCTTCGTTGTTTCGGCGTTTCCGAGACCGTCCGCCTTTTGCTTTTCAGCCGCGATCGTTTCGGCTGCTTTTTCCGCGTACTTTCCCCAATTGAAAATGTCAACTCGCGTCTTATCGACTCGAACGTGCTCCGTGAGCTGATATACCCCGTAATAATCGCCGTTGTAAATAAGGACGATGTTCTGCGAGCCCATGGAGACCTCTGTGCCTATCGCCTTTGAGAAATCCTGAATCAACACGTTACGCATCAATGTCGGGTCAAGAGCGTTCGCCATGAGGCACCAATGCTTGTTTTTGCCTTCCTCGTCTATTCCGAGAAGATTTGCCTTTGTGTCAAGCTTGATCTTGAACGGCTTTTTGGACAGTCTCGACGTTGAATTGCCGCGAAGCTTTATGCCGATATCGCCGGAATAGAGTAAATCCTCGTATTCCTCCGACGCGCAAAGACGCATTTCGGCATCTGCATAAGAGCTTTTGCCTATCGAGCTGTATTTCTTGCCGCAGTCTATGTACATTATAGGCAAATAGCTATAATAGATGGATATCTCGTCGTATCCGTCCGCTTCGACCGTTATAAGGCTTTCGACATCCTTTTTTGTGACAGTGAAGCGCGGTTCTGTCGTTTTTTCGACTCGTTTTGCGCCCGTCACCGCATTTTTGACAGTCCATTTGAACGTACAGCCCTCGGCAAATCCGCCGAGCTCGATCGGCTCGCCCGCCTTTACGTATTCAGTGATGAAATAGCCCCTCTGCGAAGCAACAACGCGCATCGTATAGATCTTCGTGTACGAGCCGCTTACCGCCGTCAGCTTGACATCGACATAACCGCTTTCCGGTTGCTTGACAGTTGCATTAGCACCGGATATCGAGATAACGTCCGTGTTGTCCGAGGTCCATTGAACCTTCAAGCCTGCGGCTGTTGTGGGCAGACGGAAGTTGCTTTTTACTTTTGTTTCGTTTTCGCTTCCCGAAAATGAGATGTTCGTAAGATCGAGAACGGTGAAGCCGGGACGTTCTATTACCTCGGAGATCATGGGATATATGCCGCTCGTGACAGACCAGCTTCCCGACATTGACAAAGTACCGTCGCGGAGCTTTGCCGACGACATTGACTCGCCCATATTGTCGCGCGAAACGCCTGTCTTTTCGAGGAAATAGAGATTTGACATTTTTTTCGCGGTGTAGTCGCCGGACGCCATCGCGTATGTAAGATTGCCCTCAAACTTTGCCGTTGCGACGGAAATGACGTAACGGAAGTTGCCGAGTGCGCTGTCTCTGATTCTGCCGATGACGCCGCCGCAGGTGTTCCAATATCCGTTTTCCGCTGTTACAGTGATGTTGGAAAAGACATTTTCAATGGAAATGCCGTTATTTGAGACGGCGGAGGTCTTTTTTGTACGGCATTGACCGATCATGCCGCCGACTCCGAGACTGCCCGATCCGGAGAACGCTACGTCCCCCGAAAGAAGCGATATTCCGGAAATTTCGGCAAATCCGCTCACCTGACCGGCAAGCGCTCCGACGCCCGTTGCCGCATTTGAGTAAAGCGTTATGTTAACGTCCTTTAACACAACGTTTTTGATAACGGCGGGTTTTTTCTTGTTTTTGCTTCCGACGGAGCCGAACAGCCCCCAAAACGAATCATACTGCGCCGATTCTTCAATGGTAAGTCCGCTTATGACGTGATTTCTGCCGTCGAAGGTTCCGGTAAAGATCCCCGCACCGGAGCTTGCGCCCGATTCTGCGGACGTTCCGATGGGAGTCCAAGTTCCGCACTCGGAAAGATCAATGTCAATAACAAGAACATAATCACCGTTCAGCGGGTAATCGGAATCAACGCCGATCTTCGCGAGCTCCTCTGCGGATTTGATCGCTATGCCGTCAATGCGGTCTGCGTCATCGTCCATGACGGGTACATATTCCGTTACAACGTCGTCGGCGGATGTGCTGTCCGTCGTTTGTCCCCCCAATGTCGGATCGACCACAGGAAGGTCGGGCCCGCTGTCGCAGGACGAAAGGAGCAAAACTGACGCCGTCAAAGCGCCAAGCGCAACATATTTAAGCCATGAGGCTGCAAATTTGTTTTTTCTAACCATATAGAATCTCCGTCACGAATTTGTTTTTGTACATTTAGAACATTCTTCTTATAATTATATATCATTTTAGCGCCGAACACAAGTCGATTTTCGATTTTTTTGTGATATATCGCCTCAATTATTGCAATTGTGCTGAATTTTATGGTATGATATATATGAAAAATGTTATCACATTAACTGTGAGCGTCGAAACAAGTCAAAAAGGATTATTATCGTGAGCTTCAAATATACACCCGATTTTCTCAATAACATAAAATACGTCGCGATATTTGCACGTTACAAAGGCAAATGGATCTACTGCTATCACAAGCGACGCGGAAGCTATGAGCATCCGGGAGGTCATGTTGAAAAGGGGGAATCGGCACTTGACGCCGCCAAGCGTGAGCTTTACGAGGAAACGGGCGCAACGCGCGCCGTGATCAAGCCCGTTTGGGATTACGTCCATATCTTCGCGAACGGCAGACACAGACACAACGGTCGCGTCTATTTTGCCGAAATATATGAGCTTGCCGAGCTCCCAGACGTCAGCGAAATGGATCACATCATTTTTGCGGATACGGTGCCGGACAATTTTACATACGACAGAGATATTGAATTTTCCGATATTGACGCCGTCAAGCGGATGATGAAGCTGAATTGAACAGTGCAGAGTGCGCAGAAATATGAGTTGACAAAATACAGCCGAGCCTTTAATCAGGCTCGGCCGTCTCTTTTTCTCGCTTTTTCGA
>CAZOMK010000105.1:0-5560 GCA_964580615.1 uncultured Lachnospiraceae bacterium
CCCTTAGATGAGACAATTTTAACTCCCCTTCCGTCATTTGCGGGGATAAGAATGAGATGATTTTTGACAAGCATTTTTTGATCCGTCATTTCGGCGCCGTTTGTCAAATTTGCTATTGCGGGAAGTCCGCTCGGAACGACGGTGACAGCGCCGCCGGAACGAAGTATGATCTCAAGCATACCGTCCTTGGGGTAAATAACATCGCCTTTGGCAAGCGTAACAGTTTCAAAGCTTGCGTCCGTACTGATGTACACGTTTCCGTCGGAAGAACCTATTATATCATTCAGGCGGTTATCAAGGCTCGCTTCAAGCGAATCTATGATCGCCTCATACTCCTGACGTTGTTCTTCAAGTCGCGCCTCCAAATACGACTGCGCGACAAGCGGATCGGATGTACTGTCATATCCGCTTTCCACTGCAAGTGCGATCACCGATAGTACGGCAGCAGCGCAGATCACAATGATCAAAGCAAGCGTTTTCTTTCCGAATTTCATATTACCTCCGTTTTATCAGATAAGTTTGATCTGTGCCGAGCCGGAATCGGCATCGGAAAGCGTTATTCCCGTTGACGGGAGCTTTTGGCGTCTGTATCTTGACGGATTCTCGAAAAGAGACGCCGGATCACTTTTAGACGAGACAATTCGCTGACCGTCCTTTAAGCTGAACAGCGTAACACCGTTTGATGTACGCGTTGTTTTCAGGGGAATTTGAGCTGTTGATATAACAATTGCGCGATCAGTACTGCTCATAAGCATAATATCAAACGGTTCATGCTCGATAAAAGCCGCAACGGGAGCTGACGCGTCGCTGTACGCCTTTGTCAGCTTCTTTCTGTTTGTTTTCGTTTCATATGAATTAAGCGGGATCTTTACTCCCTTACCGTTTTCGAAAATAAAGACAACATTGACGTCGGGAGAATACTCTCTCACCGGATACATGAGAAGCACGCCCTCGCCTTCGTCAAAATTAAGCTTTGCGGGGACATAATCGCCGAGCGACGACGCTTTTTGCGTATCGAAATCGGACACCCTTGACTTATACACCTGATATTTGTCGGATATGAAGATCAGCTCATCGCGATTTTCCGCGTCCTCACAAGAGAGCACCGTATCTCCGTCCTTCAGCTTTTGTTCGTCGTTGCCTCTGTACGATGCAAGCGTGATCTTTTTGAAGTATCCCGCCTTAGTCATAACAGTCTTGCAGGCATAATTTTCGATAAAATCATCAGCCGTGACTGTTTCGATCTCGTCTGCGGAAATTATTTCTGTTTTTCTCGGCTTACCGTACTTTTTCTTTATTGTCTGGAGCTGTTTAATCAGCTCGCCCTTGAGCTTAATGTCATCGGAAATAACGGATCTCATCTCCGCGATCTCCGCTCTTATATCCTCAATTTCCTTTATTCTGTTGAGAATATACTCTCGGTTTAAGTTACGAAGCTTAATTTCCGCAATATATTCCGCTTGGATCTTATCTATACCGAAGCCGTCCATCAGATTTGGGACAACCATCGCTTCAGTTTCCGTTTCGCGGACGATCTTGATCGCCTTATCAATATCAATAAGGATCTTACCGAGTCCGAGCAAAAGATGGAGCTTCGCCTCCTTCTGCTCGCAATCGTATGTCAGCTCTCGGCGGTAGCATCCGGATCTGAATCTGATCCACTCCGTCAATATTTGTGCAACACCGAGCTGACGCGGTGCGCCGTCAATAAGCAAATTAAAATTACAGCGGAAAGAATCCTCAAGCGGAGTCAGCTTATAAAGCTTTTCCATCAGCTTATCGGGATCGGTTCCGCGCTTAATGTCGATAGTCAGCTTAAATCCGGAGATATCTATCTCATCTCTGAAGTCTGTGACCTCTTTGATCTTTCCCTCCTTGAACAGGTCGGTAAGCTTTTTCATTATCAGCTCGATCGTTGTCGAATACGGTATCTCAAGGATCTCGATGCAGTTATTTTTTTCGTCAAATCTGTATTTTGCGCGCAATTTTACGGATCCGACGCCTGTATTGTAAATCGAAAGGAGCTGTTCGCGGTCATATATCAGCTTCGCACCGCCCGAAAAATCGGGAGCTTTTATGATATCGAGCAATTTTTCGTTTGTTGTCTTGGGATTTTTCAGAAGTGCAATCGTACCGTCGCATATCTCATTCAAGTTAAACGAACAAATATTGGACGCCATACCGACCGCGATTCCCATATTGGGATTTACGAGAATGTTCGGGAAGATTGTCGGCAAGAGTGCCGGCTCCTTCGTTGTATTGTCATAGTTATCGAGCATATCGACGGCATTTTTATCAATGCCCTTGAAAATCTCGGCGCAGATCGGATCGAGCTTTACCTCCGTATAACGCGACGCCGAATATTTCATATCGCTCGAATACTGCTTACCGAAGCTTCCCTTTGAATCTATAAACGGATGAAGCAACGCTTCGTTGGCGCGTGTCATACGAACCATCGTTTCGTAGATTGAAGCATCGCCGTGAGGGTTCAGCTTCATCGTTGCGCCGACTATATTTGCGCTTTTTGTACGCGGTCCCGTCATAAGTCCCTCGCGGTACATAGTATAAAGCAGCTTTCGATGCGCGGGCTTAAAGCCGTCGATTTCGGGTATCGCGCGCGAAACGATGACAGTCATAACATAAGGCATATAGTTTGACTCTATCGTTTCCGTTATAGGCTGATCTACTATTTCCGCAAGCGGTACGTTTTCAACTGTCGTTTTCACTTTTTTTCTTGCCATCGGTATTCTCTCTTCACATCAAACTTTCATTACCGTATGATCGGCGGCGCGAATAAGTCTGTTATAAATAGCGGGAAGAAGTCCCGTTCCGCCGTCCTTGGG
The DNA here is from genome assembly GCA_964580615.1 of uncultured Lachnospiraceae bacterium. Classification (GTDB taxonomy): domain Bacteria; phylum Bacillota; class Clostridia; order Oscillospirales; family CAG-272; genus DTU064. The sequence goes on from CAZOMK010000105.1 coordinate 2,844, forward strand.
TAAATATGTATATATCTTCTTTATATTTGCGTCCTCAAGCTGATCGGTATATCTGAGCGCGGCAAAGAGATTCTTTGCATGAGCGGGCTCATCTGCTCTTTTTCCTATTGAGTACGCGTTATTTCCGTATTTATCGGCATCCTCCTCATAGCAAATGAAGAACACGCCTCCCTTTTGCATTTCCGCGTCAACGAACGACAAAACAGCCTCATTTGTACCGTCAAGCAAAATGAGCGGCACGCGCGGCGCGTAATGCTTATATTTCATTCCCGGTGAAAGCGGCTTTTCGCCTGCTTTAAGTCCGTCCGCGACAGTGACGTCCGACGCAACGCACGAAAGTGCGCCCTCGTCAACGGCACCGGGACGAAGTATTTTGAGCGAATCGTCCCCCGTAAGAATGACGACGGTTGATTCAAGCCCGATCTCGCAGGCTCCGCCGTCGATGATCGCATCGACTCTGCCCATCATGTCATTTACACAATGCTCAAACGTTGTGGGCGACGGACTTCCTGACAAATTTGCCGACGGTGCGGCAACCGGAACTCCCGCAAGACGGATAAACTCTCTCGCTGTCGGATGTGACGGACAACGTACACCTACAGTATCGCCGCCTGCCGTAACCTCTGACGGTATAACATCCTTTTTTTTAAGTATGACAGTCAAAGGTCCGGGCATGAACTGCTTTGCGAGCTTTTTATAAAGCGGCGTTGTAACGGCAAAATTTTCAGCATCATCGGGATTGGAAACATGAACGATAAGCGGATTATCGTGCGGACGTCCCTTCGCCTCAAATACATCATACGCCGCAGCTGCGGAATACGCATTACAGCCGAGGCCGTAGACTGTTTCCGTCGGCATAATGACAAGTCCTCCGTCGCGAAGGATTTTTGCCGCCTCCGAAAGCTCAGCTTTTGTATGATCTTTTTTAACAAGCAATGTTTTTCTCGACATCATAGCATCAACTCGCCGCTCTTTAATTTTTCCGCCGTATCCGCAGTTATAAGCGCGTCAACCATTTCGTCTATCGCGCCGTTCAGAAACGACTCGATCGAATAGAGCGTCAGTCCGATTCTGTGATCGGAGACGCGTCCCTGCGGGTAATTATAGGTACGGATACGTTCGCTTCTGTCGCCGGTACCGACCTGTGATTTTCTGTCCGCCGCGATCTTGTCCGCTTGCTCGGTACGCTTCATATCATAAAGCTTCGCGCGCAAAAGCTTCATAGCCTTGTCCTTGTTTTTGTGCTGACTTCTTTCGTCCTGACATTCGATAACGATGCCGGACGGCTTATGGATAAGACGTATTGCCGACTCTGTCTTATTAACGTGCTGACCGCCGGCTCCGCTTGATTTTTGAGTTTCGATGATCAGATCCGCGGGATTTATCTCAACCTCGACCTCCTCAGCCTCCGGAAGCACTGCGACCGTTGCCGTTGAGGTGTGTATTCTTCCCTGCGAGTCCGTTTCTGGGACGCGCTGAACGCGGTGCACTCCCGATTCAAACTTAAATCTTGTGTATGCGCCCTCTCCCGATATCATCATCGTCACCTCGCGGTAACCTCCGAGCTCCGTCTCATTTGCGGAGACGATCTCCGTCTTAAAGCGTCGGGAATCGGCATACATTGTATACATTCGCGCAAGCACGGAGGCAAAGAGAGCTGCCTCTTCGCCTCCCGCGCCTGCTCTTATCTCAAGGATAACGTTTTTATCATCATCGGGGTCACGCGGCACAAGCAAAATCTTCAGTTCTTCGAGGATACGCTCCGATTCTGCCTTTTTTTCGCCAAGCTCCGCCGCCGCCAGCTCCTCCATTTCCGAGTCGCCGCATTCCGCAAGCTCACGTGCATCCGCTATTACGGCATCGCAAGCCTTATATTCGCGATATTTTTCTATGATCGGCATCAAAAGCTTACGTTCACGCGTCAGCTTTTTATACGTTTCCATATCCGAATATGCGTTGGGAGAGCTGAGTGCCGTTTCTATTTCGTTGTATCTGATTTCCGCGCCCTTGAGTTTTTCAAGCATTGATAGTATTAACTGCCTTTACGAATTTATTATTTGTTGAACGCCTTATGAGCGAGGTATGCCTCATAAAGGTCAACCTTGGAGATGATCTCAAACGGAGCGTGCATCGAAAGCACCGGAACACCGAGGTCGATCGTATCTATATTATGGTTAGCGATATACTGAGCAACAGTTCCTCCGCCGCCTTGGTCCACCTTACCGAGCTCTGCCGTCTGCCATACAACGCCTGCATCGTCGAAGATCTTGCGGAGCTGATAAACAGTCTCAGCGGAAGCATCGCTTGTGCCGCCCTTGCCGCCGGAGCCGGTGAACTTGGTCAATGTTACGCCGCAGCCGCAAATAGCGCTGTTTCTGCGCTCATAAACTTCGGGATAGAGCGGGTCGAAGCCTGCCGCAACGTCAGCGGAGAGGCAAAGCGAATTTGCACGGACGATCGTTTCGTCTGCGCCGAGAGCTTTGGAGATCTCCTTGATAACATCAACAAGAGTATCCGCCTGCATACCGGTATTTCCGGCGCTGCCCGTTTCTTCCTTATCGGCGAAGATGCACATTGCTGTCTTTACGGGATTTTCGAGCTCTGCCGTAGCCATGAGGATCGGGTAAGCGCAAACTCTGTCGTCGTGACCGTAGCCGCCGAGAAGCGCGCGGTCAAGTCCGATGTCGCGTGTCTTGCCTGCGGGAACGATTGAAAGC
>CAZOMK010000106.1:0-5494 GCA_964580615.1 uncultured Lachnospiraceae bacterium
CCCCTCGCTTCTGAACTCATCTATAATGTCTCTCGTTCGTTTTTCCGAAACGGCGTCAATTTCGCGAAAAACGGGCACAAGCGCCGCTTCCGCTTCGGAAAACAATTCTTCTATGTCAAAATTCTTCATCATTTTTCCTTTTTCATTCTTACCGATATATTATCGACGTATATTCTGTCGCAACAAAGAATATTATATTATTTTTTCCTTAACTATGCAACACAATCATGTTAAGTTTTTTGCATTCGCCGTTGTTTTCGACAAATAATGGTGATATAATTACAGCATAAACGATTTGATCTCCGAAAGGAATGTAATTTTATGTCAAGCTTAAAGCTCGGTTGCTGTATTCCCGGCGCATCCTTCATGCCGGAAGGGATCGCCTCCGTCAAGGACGAAACTCTGTCGGAGCTGCGCGACGGCTGTCACGCCACCATCGACGCCGGATTTGACTACGCCGAGGTCGGCGTCGGGATGATCATGCGTCTGAACGACGACGATTTCGAAGCCGCCGTATGCGACTGTATGCCGCTTCGCGCCGCAAACAGCTTCATTCCTCCCGAACTGAAAATAGTTGCAAATGACGCGCTCTCCGTCGGCTCGCCGCTGATGAATTATCTCGAAAAAGCTTTTTACCGTATGTCGCGTCTCGGCATTGAGATCGTTGTATTCGGATCTGGCGGAGCAAGACTCATCCCGAACGGAATGAGCCGCGAGGACGGTCTCGAATACATAAAAAAATTCCTCGCCGTATGCGGCAAGCTCGGTGACAAATACAACGTGACCGTTGCAATCGAGCCGCTTCGCGCGCTTGAGTGTAACGCCGTCAACTTCACTTTCGAGGGCGAACGCCTTGCAGACGCCGTCTCTCATCCGAGAGTTGCTTATCTTGCAGACGCATTTCACATGGCGGAGGGCGGCGAACCCGCAGACGCGCTTGAGCACGCGCACACCCTGCCCGTACACGTCCACGTCTCGGAAGCGCCTGACCGTTCATGCCCAGGCTGTCACGGCGGCGAATACCTGACCGCTTTCGCAAAGTCGCTTTTGCGTACCGATTACGACGGAATGGTCTCCGTCGAGTGCGGATTTAAGGATTTCCGCACCGAGCTTCCCATCGCATTTGACTTTATGAACCGCAATTTTCGCAAATAAACATTTAACTTCACAGATAAAAGGAGCTTTGAATATGATCCCGTTCAAGACAAACAAATTTCTCGCAAACGAGCCCGTAAGCTTCAAATATGACGGCGACAGCGACATCAACGCCGTTTCCGTTTTCGGTCGCATCTTCCCCGCGCAGGTCGAGGACGGCACGCTGACAGCAATTCTCTCGCTTCCCGCAGGCGAATACGAGCTCACCCCCGTAAAATCGGACAGCGTCTCCCCCCTCTCGATCGTTCGCTCCGGCGACGAAAAGGACGGCAAGCTTGAGATCGTGATCGACGGCAAGCCGTTCACAGCTTACGTCTACTCCGACAAGCTCTGCAAGCCCTACCTCGGCCCCGTCATGACCTCCTTCGGCGAAAGCTACACCCGTCTCGACTTTGAGACGACGGAGCACCCGCATCACCGCTCCGTATTTTTCGGTGTCGGTGACGTAGCGCTCGCCGGCAGAGACGACATCGGAAACGTCGATTTTTGGAACGAGCCCGCAAACTGCGGCATTCAGACGAACGCAGGCATCGAAAACATAAAGGTCGGCGCGGCTTTCGCTTCGTTTACCGCAAAAACGCTCTGGTCATCTCACGACGGTGAGCCGATGATAGACGCCGCTTGCGAATATAAATTTTACGCACAGCCCGACGACTGTCGCTACATCGACGTTGCGATCACATACACCGCCTCCTACGGCACAGTAAAGTTCGGCGCAACAAAGGAAGCTGGCCCTCTCGGCGTCAGAATGGCAGATCCGCTCCGCGTCGAAAACGGCGGCTATATGCGTAATTCCTACGGCGCATCCGGCGAACGCGAATGCTGGGGAAAAGCGGCAAATTGGTGCGTATACGGCGGTGAGCTGTCCGGTCACAAGGTCGGCGTTGCCGTATTCGACAACGAATCCAACGAGCGCTATCCTACAACATGGCACATCCGCAATTACGGTCTTTTTGCAGCCAACAATCTCTACTTCCGCGGCGGACTGACGATCCCCGCAGGTGAATCGCTCACCTACCGTTACAGAATCGTATTTTTCGAGGGCATTCCCGAATATTCGTACTACGAAAAGGCACGCGTTGTAAGCATCAAGGACAAATTCATAAGCTACTGCAAGTAAAACGAGGTAACGTGCAATGAACGCTGTTATAAATTTCATCGGAAACGTGCTTTCAACGATCGCATTTTCGATCATAACGATTTTTTCGATCGTGATCCTTGCGATCGTCGGCGTCGTCAATCTTCCGTTCGATTACATAAAGTACAAGTGCTCGCTTTATTACAAAACAGTGCACAAAAAGTACCATTTGTTTGACGCCGCCCTCCCCAACTTCGAAATATACAATGCAGTCCTCAAAAATAAGCTTCCGATCACGTATTATTCCACCCCCGACGACGCCAACGAGCTCGAACGCGGTATGTTCGTTTGCGGCAAAACACTGATAATACTCGACGCGACACCGAGCTACGACGCAGAGCATGACGAATGGATCGTCGAGCTCTGCGAGGAAAACGACAACTCTGTCAAATCGCTGCCCGATTTTTTGGAGCAAGAGATTGCGGACGTAAACGAGGTGCTTAAAAGTCCGATATGCGACAAGGCTGTGATCGTTATCGACGTTGACTGTCTCAAGGACGAGGAAAAAGCAAAAGACGTGCCCGAAATCTACGTCTACAAAAAGAGCGTCGATGAAGCTTTGATCAAGCTTTGCGAAGGCATTTAACTTCAACATCACAAAATCGCAGTAAAAGCATTGCTTTTACTGCGATTTTGTTTATATGCATTTGTTTACGGGAGCGTGACGTTCGTTCTGTCCGAGCCCATGAAAAAGAGCGCGACAGTACCGGGGCCCGTATGGCTTCCGATTGTTGTTCCGATGTTATTGATAACAACATCCTTGACGTTCGGAAAGCGTTCTTTTATACGTTTAACGATCGCCTCTGCGTCCTCGATGCACATTGATTGACACAGATAGCATTTTCCGTCGTAATCCGTTCCGTTTTCCGCATATTCCGCCATTTTATCGACGATCCTCTCGATAACGCGGGATTTTGTTCTGACCTTGGAGTGGGAAGTGAGCTTGCCCTCTTCGTTTACGTAAAGCAACGGGCAAATATTGAGCACTCCGCCGACAAATCCCGCCGCCTTGGAGATTCTGCCGCCCTTGACATAGAAGGTCAGGTCGGTGGAGAAGAACCAATGATGCAGATTAAGTCGATGAGAGAGCACCCACTCGTGAAGCTCGTCTATCGTGAGTCCCTCGTCGCGCTTTGCGGCAGCATAATCAACAAGCAGACCGTAGCCGGAGGACGCCGCAAGCGAATCGACAACGATCAGCTTTCTGTCCGGATAATCGGGCGCAACAATATTCCGCGCGTTGACAGCTGAACGATACGAGCCGGAGATGCCGGACGAAAGCTCGATATGAAGTACGTCGTAGCCCGCATCTAGCATTTCCTTGAAGAAATCAATGTATTCTCCGACGGGGATCTGCGAGGTCTTTGTGTCGGCGCCGTTTTTCATCGCCGTATAGAACTCCTCGGACGAGATCGTTTGACCGAGATCGTCCAAAAGCTCCTTTCCGTCGAGCGAATAATGAAATTTGACATAGCGAACATTTATGCTTTTAAGATGCTCCGGTGTAAGATCAACCGGTGTAGAGCAGCTTATTATATAGTTAGCCATAAAAGTCTCCTTATTCAACTGAAATTATATAGGGATAGATCGGCTGACCGCCGGGGAGCACTGCAACGTCAGCAGACGGAAGCTTTTCGGAAATTATCGCCGCGACGTGCTCTGCCGATTCCTCTGTTGCGTCCTCTCCGTAATAAACGGAAATGATCTCTCCATCTCCCGCTTCGGCAACGAGCGCCTCGATGACCTCCTCGATCGAAGCGGACGACACCTTGATCTTGCCGTCAAGAAGTCCGAGGAGCTGATCCTTGTGCACGGTGACTCCGTCTGTTTCGGCGTCACGCACTGCCGTTGTGACCGAAAGCGTTTTCACATCGGAAAGCACACTTTGCATAACAGATATGTTTTCCTCAGGTGTGCGCGCCTTGTTAAACGCGATCAGCGAGGTGATTCCCTGCGGGAGAGTACGTGTATCAACGGAAAGCACGTTCACGTCGTCCATAAGACGCGCCACCTGCTTTGCCGTAAGGATAATGTTTGAATTATTGGGGAGAATAATAGCCGTTTCGCAAGGGAAGGACTTGATCGCCTCGATAATATCATCGGCGGAGGGGTTCATGCTCTGACCACCGGCGATTATTCTGTCCGCTCCGAGTTCGCAAAGAAGGTCTGAGAAGCCGTCTCCGGGGGAAACGGCGAAGATGCCGTAGGGCTCGCGCTCAACGACCTTTTCTTTCTTTTTGGAGCCGGAATTAACGGCAATTCCGTCATGCTGAAGTCTCATGTTTTCGATCTTCGAGAAGCGGAGCGTTCCGAGCTTTGTAACGCGCGCAAGCACCTCCATCGGCTCGTTTGTATGGATATGGAGCTTGAATATTTCCTCGTCCGTTGTCAGCACCATACTGTCACCGACGGAAGCAAGCCATGAACGTATATTTGAAAGAATAACGGCAGGCACCGGTGCTTCAAGATCGAGCAAGCATTCCGTGCAGAAAGTAAACGTGATCTCCTCGTCGGAGAATTCGGAAAAATCAGCCGATTCGTTCAGCGCATATTCCGTGATCGGTGCTACCTCGATCGGCTCGCCGGAAAGCGCCTTTCTCATACCGTCAACGATATGAACGAATCCGCAGCCGCCGGAATCGACGACACGCGCTCTTTTGAGCACGGGAAGCATTTCGGGCGTTTTTGCGAGCGTTTCCTCTGCTTTTTCATAGAATATATCAAGCAGGGACTCTATATCCTCAGCCTCGCAGTCTCCCGCGCAGCACTCACGCATAACTGTAAGTATTGTACCCTCGACGGGCTTTTCCACTGCGGAAGCAGCCGCCACCGCACCTGCGCGAAAGGCTTCGCGGAAGGTGTTTACGTCTGCCGTATCATGACCGCTGAAGGCTCTTGCCATGCCGCGAAAAAACAGCGAAAGGATAACTCCGGAGTTACCTCTTGCGGCACGCATCATATCGCGCGCAACATTAGCGGAGTATTCGCTTATCGAATCCGTGTCATGACCGTGATTTGTCGTGACGGCGCTCATTGTCAGGCTCATGTTCGTGCCCGTGTCTCCGTCCGGGACGGGGAACACGTTCAGATTATTGACGGCTTCGCGGTTATTGTCAAGGCAAAGCGACGCCGACAAAAGGAGCTGCTGATAGAGCGCACCTGTAACTGATGCTGTACCCATCTTATTCCTTTCCCGAGAAA
>CAZOMK010000107.1:0-5459 GCA_964580615.1 uncultured Lachnospiraceae bacterium
GAATTATATGTCAATTTTGAAAACTTAAAATTGACCGACGCAAAAAACGGCGGTCAATTTAAGTCGAATATACTTATTCAGCAGCTTCTTCAGCCTTAGCTTCTTCTTCGGGAGCCTTTTCGGTAACGATTGCAGCGCCCTTAACAAGCTCAACTGCTGCCTTAAGCTTAAGATCGCCCTTGATATCTTCTGCAGCGATAGCTTCCTTGATCTTTTCAGCTTCCATCTGATACATTTCAGCCATGCGATTGTATTCATCTTCAACAGCTTCGTCTGTAACGTCGATGGATTCAAGCTCAACGATCTTCTGGAGGGCAAGACGTGTCTTAACCTGACGTTCAGCAGCGGGCTTCATCTGCTCTCTGAGGGCGTCAAGCGTCTGGCCTGTATACTTCATGTATGTTGCAAGGTCAAGTCCCTGGCTGCGAAGTCTCATATCATAATCGCGAACGATGTTTTCAGCTTCAGCGTCGTAAAGCGGCTGAGGAACATCGCAAACGAGCTTTTCAACGAGAACGTCGATGAGCTGTTCTTCGATCTCTGCGTCAGCAGCCTTTTCCTTGCGCTTTTCGATCTTTGCCTTTACGTCTGCCTTGTACTCTGCAAGCGTATCAAATTCGGAAACGTCCTTTGCAAACTCATCGTCAAGTTCGGGAAGCTCCTCTGCCTTGATAGCATTGAGCTTGCACTTGAAGACAACAGCCTTACCTGCGAGTTCGGGAGCGTGGTACTGTTCCGGGAATGTTACGTTAACGTCGAATTCTTCGCCGATCGTGTGACCTGCAACCTGTTCTTCAAAGCCGGGGATGAATGTGCCGGAGCCGAGCTTGAGATCGTGACCCTCGTCCTTACCGCCTTCGAAAGGAACGCCGTCTGCAAAGCCTTCGTAATTGATATTGGCAATGTCACCGAGTTCGGCGGCACGGTCAGTGATCTCGATTTCGCGTGCGTTGTGCTCGCGAGTGTGCTCGATCTCGTGATCGACTTCTTCGTCGGTTACAGTGTAGGGAGTCTTTGTTACTTCGATTCCGCGATAGCCTTCGATGGAAACCTCAGGCATAACATAAACAACTGCCTTGAGAACAACGCCTTCTTCGTCGATGGAAAGAACGTCGAATTCGGGTTGACCGATGGGCTCAATGCCTGCTTCTTTAACAGCGGCTTCGTAGTTAGCGGGGATGAGATCATTGATGGCATCTTCATAGAAAACGCCCTTGCCGTACATCTTTTCGATGATAGCACGGGGAGCCTTACCGCGGCGGAAGCCGGGTACATTGATCTTCGCTGCATCGCGGCGTAAAATTTTTGTGCAAGCTGCTTCGAATTCAGCGGAGTCGATCTTTATGTTGAGCTCCTGCTTGTTGGATTCGATGCGTTCATTTTTAATAAGTTCCATTATATATAGTCCTCCAAATTTATACGATGAACATTAACCATAATATTATATTACGATTTTTCATTATTGTCAACCTTGTAAATGCAGATAAATGGCGAAAAAAAGCAAAAACTACTCAAAAATCTCGCAAAATAAGGTCATCTTACGAGTATCGGCGTGAAATTGACGGCGTCCGACGCGATAAGGTGAAAACGGATTCCCTTGTGAAGCAAGACGGGCGGCGTCGGAGCCGACGAATGCACATGACCGTACCAAACGTCGGAGATGCGATAATGCTCCAAAATATCGACGATCAATGAAGCCTCATCGCTGCCGAAAACGGCGGGAAAATGCAGAAAAACGCGTAAAGCTGCGGCGTCTCCGTCCGACAGTTTGAGTCCCGCTTTGATCGAAAGCTCAAGCCGTGCCGCCTCGCGAGCGGTAAGCTTTTCATGATCGGCTGTGTAAACGTCTGCCTGACTTGCTTTGTCGAAAAACCAACCCCTTGTTCCGCAGATCGCGAAGTCTTCGACGGAGTAGGCGTTGTTTTGAAGAAAATCTATAGAAAAAATATTGTTATCGTGCAAAAATCCTCGCATTTTCGAAAGAGTTGACCACCAAAAATCGTGATTTCCTTTGCCGATTATTTTTTTCCCCGGAAGCGAATCTATAAACGCCAGATCATCGAGCGCATCTTCAAGCTTTGACGCCCAAGAAATATCTCCCGGTACTATGACCGTGTCGTTTTCGCCGACAACGGCACGCCAATTTCGTTCGAGACGTGCGATGTAATCGTGCCAGCGCGCACCGAAAACAGTCATTGATTTTGATTCGGGCTCGCCGCCCGGCAAATGCAGATCGGAAACAGCAAATACAGCCATTCTGACTCCTTTGTGAAAACAAATTAAGACAATTTCGCTTCAAGAATAAAAAACGAAAAACTGATAAAAATAATAAAGCGGCAAGCGCCGCAAAACCGAAGAAAGGACAGATATTAAGTGGCAATTTTCGGAAGAAACGAATATTTTAACGTGAGCGAGCAGAACGGCAGCTTACCTAAGCATATCAAGGGCGTTGCCTGCGACGTGAAAAACTGTATGTACCATGACGGAGACAATTTTTGTACCGCAAACAAGATCAAGGTCGGGCCCGGCTACGCGTCTCATTCAGCGGACACGGCTTGCATAACCTTCAAGGAAAAGAATCTTTGAAAATATCGGAGGAGGAGCGATGGCTTCTCCTCCGATGTTTTTTGTTAAAGCGGAAGCTCGTCCGGCATTTCCGAGGCTTCGATCGTCCGATTGAAGCGGATCTCGGCTGTCAGCGTTTTTTCAAGCGGAGCGGGGATCTTTGTTTTTGTGTATTCCGAAAGCTCCTTCAGTGCGGAGACGGAATCGACGGGCGCCGTACCGGAAACGGAGCGGTAAACGTCAGCGGCGAATTTATACGGACTTGCCGTACTGCACACAAGCATGATGTTTCCCGCACTTTCCGAGCGGTGATCCGAAATAAAGCGCTCGGCGGCGTTTACCGCAACGGCAGTATGCGTGTCGGAAAGATAGCCGTGCTCGCAGTAAAGCCGCTTGACTGTATCGGATGTTTGTGCTTCATCCGTAAAGTATCCGCAGAAATCTTGCTTCACGGCGTTGATAACGTCAGACGAAACCTCATAGCGACCGCTTTCGGCAAGCTTCGTCATGAGCTCGGAGGTGAGCTCCGCGCCCGCCGTGAAATAAAGCAGACGTTCGAGATTGCTTGAGATCAAAATGTCCATGGAAGGGGACATAGTGGGGAAGAACTCTCTGTTTTTATCGTAAACTCCCGTTGCAAGGAAATCGGTCAATACGTTGTTTGCGTTTGACGCGCAAACGAGCTTTCCGATCGGAAGTCCCATTTTTTTTGCGATGCAGCACGCCAAAATGTTACCGAAATTGCCGGTAGGCACTGTAACATCGACAGTGTCTCCGAGAGCGATCCTTTTTGAGCTCAAAAGCTCGCAGTACGCTGAAAAATAATAGACTATCTGCGGCGCGAGACGTCCCCAATTTATGGAGTTCGCACTTGAAAGAAAGATGCCGTTTAGATCGAGGCGTTTTTTGATATCCTCGTCCGCGAATATGCGCTTTACGCCGCTTTGAGCGTCGTCGAAGTTTCCTTTGATCGCGCAGACGGAAACATTATCGCCCTCCTGCGTCATCATTTGAAGCTTTTGCACACGGCTGACGCCCATTTCGGGATAAAATACAATTATTGATATGTTCGGGATATCGCGATAGCCTTCGAGCGCGGCTTTGCCGGTGTCTCCCGATGTTGCAACAAGAATGAGCGCGCGGCGCGATTCTCCCGTCTTTTTGAGGCAAGCGCCGAACAGATGCGGCATGAGCTGAAGCGCCATATCCTTGAAAGCGCAGGTCGGGCCGTGCCAAAGCTCAAGCGCGTTGATATTTCCGTATACGGGAACGACGGGTGCCGCACCGTCCGGAAACGAGAACGCGGAGTACGCGGAGTTGCATATTTCGCGAAGCTCATCAAGGGAGAATTCATCAAAGAAAAGAGAAAGGATGCGCGCGGCGCGTTCGCTATAGGGAAGCGCCGTGAGACTGTCTATCTCGTCAAGCGTAAGCGCCGGGAGGCTTTCGGGAACGTAAAGTCCGCCGTCCGGAGCGAGTCCGCGGCACACCGCCTCCGACGCCGTAATTTTCGATTTTATGCTCTTTGTGTCACGTGTGGATACGTATTTCATAGCTGTTCTCCGTCCTTGTATGCGTTGAATTTTCAGTGCTCTGATGGAACTGAAACTGCGTTTTTAAGATGACGGACCTTGGGAAGTCCGTTTACGGGAAGATAAACCTCGATAACGTCTATTCTGACGCGTCTTGATGAGCATATATCGGGGTTCTTTTTTATGTAGCTGTTTGCGGCGTATATCAGATTACGTTGCTTTGTATAACCGACGGCGGACGCGGGGCGTCCGTATTTTTCCGCGACCGCTTCGGATCGGGACTTAACCTCGCAAAAGACAACGACTTCGCCGTCCGGAGAGACAGCGATGATGTCAAGCTCGGTATGACCGGCATAGTAATTTCTCGCTATTATGCCGTATTCGTGAGATTTAAGAAATTCGACGGCAATATCCTCACCGATGTCACCCGTTTCGCGAGTTGTTTTACTGCTTTTCATTTTTATCTTCGCTCAAAAATTTCAAAAATGTTTTTCGGTGACATTCCCTCGGTCCGTACAGACGCAGAGCGTCCATGTGAGCCTTGGTTGAATATGATTTGTTTTGTGCAAAGCCGTATTCGGGATATTTTGCGTCCATTTCGATGAGAAGTCTGTCACGGTACACCTTCGCAAGTATCGAAGCGGCGGCGATCGATGGGGAGATTGCGTCACCGTGGATGACGGTGACTGTTCCCATCGGGAATTCGCGCGCGATGTTGCCATCAACAAGCACGAGCGACGGCTGAGGCGAAAGCTTCGCAACGGAACGTCTCATGGCGAGCTGTGCGGCATTCAAAATATTAAGAGTGTCTATTTCTTCGACGGAAGCCTCCGCTATCGCGTAGGAAATCGCGTTTTCGATTATAACGTCATAAAGCTTTTCGCGCTTTTTTGCGGACAGCTTTTTCGAATCGTTGAGTCCGTCGATAATAAGACCGTCGGGAAGGATGCACGCCGCCGCAACAACGGGGCCTGCGAGGCAGCCGCGCCCCGCTTCGTCCGTACCTGCGATCACGGTGAAGCCCTTTTCCCGATATTCGTTTTCAAGCGTGTAAAGAAGCATAATTTTTATTCCACGGGAGGCATTTCAAGCGTTATTCTGCCGATCTTTGCGGCACGGAATTCATCAAGCAGGGTAGAGGAGGCTCTTTCGGTGTTGACCTCTCCGCCCGAAATGAGGAATCCGCGCTTGCGTCCGATCTCGGTGAGAAGCTCGTAATCGGTAAGCTCGTCGTAGCGCGACATATCACCGAGCTTGTAGCGCTCGGAGAGCTTTTCGGGATAAAGCTGACGCAATCTGCCCGTCAGCGCAGACGCAAGCTCCTCAATGTCGAGGATCTCCTCCTTGATAGCGCCCGTAAAT
>CAZOMK010000108.1:0-5457 GCA_964580615.1 uncultured Lachnospiraceae bacterium
CACATGTCCTTGGAGAGGGACACTAATAACTACTACTCTATAATACAAGGAGAAAAACGCATGAAAGACAAACGCTCAGAGGCTTTTTCCGAAGCTATCATTGAGTTCGTCTTAGAGATCTTATGCTTTGCTGTCGGAATCGGTGTGATCTGCTTATTCGGCGCAAAATTCGGCCCCGACATCGAGCTGTCCGCGATTGACTCGGATCTGATCGTTTTGATCGGTGTGCTCGCACTGTTCGTTTTGCTGCTCGTGATCGGCGCCGTTATCACATTATTCAAGCGCATGAAAAAGAAGATCGCTTCCGACGGAAGCGCAAACAAAAGCTGACATCAAAAAAGCATTGACCGTATAAAAAGGTCAATGCTTTTTTAATTTCTGATGCGATGATGACAGGTCGGGCTTGACGGATCAAGGCTCATGAAAGAATATCCGTTTTTCAGTCCCCAAATGATGATCCTTTCGACAGCGTCAACGCTGTACTCCTTTACGTCGTGCTGGAGCACAACGGACACATCGTGCTTTTTTATGCCGGAGATGACGTTTTCGTAAACGGCATCCGCCGTATTAACGCCGCCCGCGTCCCTGCTGTCAACGTTCCAATCAAAGTATTGAAAGCCTCTGTCCGTGACCGATCTTGCGAGCTTTGTCATAATGCCGAGGCAATATTTTTGGCTTACGCGATTTGAGCTTCCGCCGGGGAAGCGCATGAGCGTCGTCGTTATGCCCGTTTGATCGCGGATGATTTCCTGCATCCCGTACAGATCTTTCAGATAGCTGCTTTCGCTCGAATATATCTCCCATTTATGCGTAACGGAATGGATCCCGATGCTGTGTCCCTTCACCGCGATCTTATCGAGCACGCCTATGTAACGCTTACTGTTGACGACAAAGAAGGTCGCCTTGACGTTATACCTGTCAAGTATCTCAAGCAGACGCTCCGTGTACTTGCCGGGGCCGTCGTCGAAGGTGAGATAGATCACCTTGCCGTTCGGGTACACGACGTCGGGCTGCGCTATCGGATCGACCTTGACAATCCGCACCTCCTGCGCGACATTGCCGAACGAATCCTCGACTGTATACGTAATCGTATATTCACCGACGTGCATGACATCGACTTCTCCTCCAACCGAGACTCTGTCCGTTATGTTTCCGTCGCGGTCATCGGACGCCGAAAATCCTGGATCCGAAAATTCGTCACCGACGATGAGAGTTATATGCTCGTCTCCGAGCAAAGTAATAACGGGAGGGGTAACGTCGCTGAATTTGATCGTTCTTGTAACGCTTGACGTATTGCCCGACGAATCGGAGACGGTGTACAGGACAGTATCGCCGCGTCGTTCGGCAACGACCTTGTCGGTCAAGTCTCCGTCGTGATTGTCGCTCGCGCAAAAGCCCTCCTCAATGTATTCGCCGTCAGGATCGGTAAAAGCGTCATCACGATAATTAAGCGTTATAACGGGCGCGACAGTATCAACGATCTTGACTGTTCGCTCCGCTTTTTTCGTAAACCAAAGGACGCGCACGATGTAAACGATCCTGTACGTTCCTATTTCCTCATCCGCACTGCCGGAAATTTCAACGGGAAGCTCTTTTCCGTTTGAGCTTGCATGGGCTCCGGCTTCGCTGTATTTGTCGCCGTATTCAAGCGTTATTTCCGAGTCGCCTTCAAGCTTCAGGATCACATTTGAAGTGAATTTCACAAACAAAAGCGCCGACACCGAGGCAAAAACGGAGATCAGCGTCGTAAACGACAGTAGGATTATAAGTAAAACGTGCCGTTTTTCGGTATATTTTTTATCTTTTTCGAACGCTGTTTCGTTCTCATTTGTCACAACTTGCTTCATTATCAGTATCTATCTCTTGCGTTTTGAAAAACGCGATATACTTTAATTAATCTAATTCAACTATATAATAGTATACGTCAAAAAGCAACACATTTTATCAAAGTTCACAAATTATTAATATCATCATGCAAAATCCGTGCCGCACTTGAATTATTTGAATAATATGATAAAATTAATGTATCGAAACTTTTTTGCGGAGGTAAGGTGACATGGAGCGCGACGTTATTTCGGCAACGGCAAGAATAATCGAGATGGAATTTATTTTCGATATTTTAAGCGAGCTTGCACGCCGTCATCCGGACGCACTGTCGCATCCCGACGTCAAGGCTTTGGCTCAGGTCTTGTCCGAATACTATTCGGACGGTGGCTGGCTTGGCGATTTCGAGCTTGACGAGCAAGGCGCACTGCCGAGCGGACTTCGGCGCGGCGTACTTGCCGAGGACGGCGTGTATGAGCTTTTAACGAAAATTTTTCCGTGCGAACGTTAAAAACCGTGATCGGCAAAGGCAGATCACGGTTTTTGCGTGTATTTTGTTTTTCAAAGTACCATTACCAGGGTGCCGGCGCCGATCAACACACAGCAGACAAGCGATTTTGCATCGAATTTTTCGTGCAGGAACACAAACGCCAAAACAAGCGTGATCACAACACTCAGCTTGTCTATCGGCACGACCTTGGACGCCTCTCCTATCTGAAGCGCCCTATAATAGCACAGCCACGAAGCGCCTGTTGCAAGTCCGGACAGGATCAAAAAGATCCAGCTTTTTCGGCTTATCTCGGAAATTCCGCCTTGGGTGTTTGTCAAAAAGACCATTCCCCACGACATAAAAACGACGACAACGGTTCTGATCGCCGTTGCAAGATTGGAATTAACGCCTTCGATTCCCACCTTGGCAAGTATCGACGTCAGCGCCGCAAAAACAGCGGACAGAAGCGCAAAAACGAACCACAAAGTCCATCACCTCTTTGGTTTTTAATTTACGAAAGCAATTATAGCACTGCTTCACCACACATACAATACATTTCGTATATTTTACCCGATTTTATTAAAAAAGATCACAGCCGGAGCAAGCTGTGATCTTTTTTCGGAGTATTGATGTGATTAACCGTGGCAAGTAGCTATTCTTTTGCTTGAGATCAGAGTTTTTGAGCTGTAATCACAAGATGAACGGGTGCAGTATTCAACAGAATAGGTGTTCTCAACGCACTTTGGAGATGTAGCGTATGCGTTATGAGTAACACTTTTTGAGGTTGTAGTTGCAAGCTTATGCCCGAAAAGGCACGCAATGCCGCACTCGCTTACGCCGTATTCAGCCTCGACTTCGGCAACGCAGTCCGCTATCTGCTTCATTTTATCGTAGGAGATATCATCTCCCAAAACAGTTACTTCGACCGTATTGTCCTTGTAATAAAACACATTGGATTTCGCATCGGCGGCAGAGCCCGTAAGAGAACAGCCGCAGATCAAAAGGCACATTGCCATTATAAATGATACTGTTTTTTTCATTTTTGTTCCTCCATACATTTTATTAAGTTTTCCAAGATCTCATACGAGGTAACATTAAAGGTATACAAACCGCCTTCGTGCTCAAAGTTGGCGCTGTACATCCCATCATATTCAATGACCCAAACCTGAAAATTTCCGATAGGCGTTGTCAGGCTGCTGAAATCATATCCGGGCTTCCGAGGTGTTTCAACCGATATTATCTGCTCCTTGCCGTCCATATTGACTTTCAAATCAACAGATATGCATTCACCGTAATCGGCAACCAAAATCGAATTGACAGTCATTTTATCGAACATCGCGTGCGGCAGGAGTACTTCTTTTACAATATCGTCCTTAAGGAATTCATCAAATGAATAGTAATAGATGTAATCACTCGTCATGATGAAATCCGAATCCTCGTCCGTATACAGCGTTTTTTCTTCGAGATTTTTGTAATCTGTAAAGTGATAATTTTCAAGCCAGCCCGTAACTCCGATCGTCATAATCGAGAGCAGCGATATCATTGCGACAAGCGGAACGAGCCATTTGAAGCCGATGTGAATCTTCTTTTTCTTTTGCGGGACTGCTTTTTCGCGCACCGCCTTCGCGTCCAGCTTCAATTGATCTATATCAACTCCTTGCAGCGAAAGCACAACTTCGGTCGCTTCCTCGATCAAGTCGTAGTCTCTTTGCTCATGCGGCAAAGCTTCTTCCGAATCAAGAATCGCTTCAACGGCTGATATAAGCTCCTCATCATTTGTAACAGGAACGCTTTTTTCGTAAAGTGTCAGTTTTTCTTCAAGTTTAGAACTCATTTTTGTACCGTAATAAATCAAATTTTGCAAAACCACCTCTCCTCTCCATAGAGTACTCAGCCGATTTTGGCAATTTAGCGGATAGTTTATCAAATTAATTAAATATTTTTTTGATTTCCGTCTTTATAATGCTTTCTATCTTCAAAAGTCGCAGTCTCAGCGAGGAATATCTCAGTCCTGTCAAGTTCATTATTTCCTTGATCGACCGTTTTTCGATGTATCTGTAAACAAACAACTGTGTATATTCGCTCGGAAGCATCGCCGTTATTCGTTCTATGTATTGATCCGTCCCGCCGTCATCCTCGCAAAAATAGCGATCCGTGCACACGAAGCCTTCATCCGATCCGTTTACCGCGATCGCTTCCAACGATTCGTTATGCGAATAATACCTGTCTGAGGACTCCTTCACCTGCAATATGCAATTATCAGCCACGCGGTACGCATAAGCTTTTATATTGCCGTTTTTGTCAAGCGTGTTCCATTTTTTATAAAGAACATTCAGTGTAAGGCTCACCGCTTCATCGGTCATATATTTGTTTTTATTCAGTTTTTTGAAGCAATACATATAAATCGCGGATTGTATTTTTTCGACGTTTTCTTCAAACGTCTGTATGTCGTCCATATTATTGCGCCTTTCACTGTTTTTGAATTGATCATTAATAAAAAGCTGTCGATTCGTGCCTGACAAGCACGCACATCGGCAAGCATTGCAGTTCCCTGCACAGCAGGGTATTGCGTACATTATACCACAAAATTCGGAATAAAAAATGTATTTTATTTATTTCTTTTATTCAACTTCGGAAATTTTTATACATTTACTTATAATATCGTTCAAAAGCGTCTTTTTTTCGGGTGAAAGCTTGCTTATCGCCTCGGACAGCTCGCCGTAATCCTTCTCTGATGCGATGCCGGTCAAAATATAGTCCGCACTTGCTTCGAGCGCACCGCAAATTTTCGTAAGATTTTCGGGTCGCAGTGCCTTTGTTCCGCGCTCCGCCGTTGAAATAAGTTGAAGCGAAACATCGCTTTTTTCGGCAAGCTGAGATTGAGTGTAATTCAGCTCCTTTCGGCGCTTGGATATCCTTTTTCCCATCTCGATTAAAAATTGATTGTCTTTCTTCACTTGTATCACCTCGGTAACGACGCCTTTGTAATTCCATAGCAATATTTTACTTCTCATGAGCCCGTTTTATAAGATACCATGGTGCGCTTTGCCGTCCTATGGTATTGTACAGAGAGAAATTATTTATTTTTTCGAAAAAAATATTAATTTATTTGCTTAACTATCCGCTGATTTGCGAAAAAAGGC
>CAZOMK010000109.1:0-5348 GCA_964580615.1 uncultured Lachnospiraceae bacterium
GCATACTTATTTACACAGTCGTTCCTCATTCATGGGCGTGGTACGTTCAGTCGCTCGTTAAGATCTGTATGCTTCCGATCGTTATGGGTCTCAGCTTTGAATATTTGATCTATGCCGGCAAGCACTCAAACACACTTACGAAGATCCTTTCAGCTCCCGGACTTTGGATGCAGCGCGTCACAACTCGCGAGCCCGATCTTTCTCAGCTTGAAATCGCCATCACGTCGTTGAAGCTCGCCATGCCCGAAGAATTCCCCGATTTTGTTCCGCCCTCCGCCGCACGCTCCGGCGAGGACGACTCGGTCTCCGACGCGGAAGCATGACTCTCAGAGATGCAATACATTCGCTCGAAAACGTCGGCGTAACAGACGCAAGAAACGATGTTTTCGCGCTTTGCGAAGCCGTTTCGGGACGTTCTCGCGCCGCTTTGATGTTTTCGCTTGACGATGACATCTCGGACGAGCCGTATTTCGAACGCCTCCGCGAGCTTTTGCGTCGGCGTCTCGAACGCGAGCCGCTTCAGTACATCCTCGGAAAATGGAGCTTTTTCGGTGACGAATACACAGTCTCTCCCGACTGTCTGATACCGCGCGCCGACACCGAGGTGCTCGTTGAGGAGCTGCTCGTCGAGCTGACAGGCAAAGAAAAGCTCGCCGATATTTGCTGCGGAAGCGGCTGTATAGGCATCGCCGCCTTACGCAACTCAAGCGCGGAATGCGTGTCGGTGGACATTTCCGAAAAAGCGCTTAAGATCGCGAAAAAAAACGCCGATTCGCTCGGAGTGGCGGAAAGGATCCGCTTCGGAAGCTGCGACGTGCTTGACAAAGCTGCTGTAGATGCGTTTTTCCGCGGCTACGAATTTGATGTGATAGCGTCAAATCCGCCGTATATCAAGCTCGCGGACGCGAAAGATCTCGCGCCGGAGCTATCCTATGAGCCGTCCATCGCCCTTTTCGGAGGCGACGACGGAATGATATTCTACAAAAGCATAACACACAATTTTTTGCCGCACCTGAAAAGAAGCGGCTCGTTCATGTTCGAGATCGGCTTCGACGAAGAAAAAGACATAAAAAAAATTGCGGACGACTGCGGACTTTCGTGCCGGATCGTAACGGACATCGAAAACAGACCGCGCGTTGCCGTGCTGAAAAAATGTGACATACTGCTATGAACGAACGAATAATCAAAATTTTTGACACAACACTGCGCGACGGCGAGCAAACGCCCGGCGCACATTTTTCGGTAAACCACAAGCTTGAGATCGCGCTTGCGCTCGAACGCCTCGGAGTTGACGTGATCGAGGTCGGTTTTCCCGCATCGTCTCACGCAGACGAACGCGCCGCGGCGATGATCGCACAGCGAGTAAAAAATTCCGCTGTCTGCGCCCTCTCGAGAGCCGTCAAAAACGACATCGACGTTGCATGGAACGCCATCAAATCAGCCGCGTATCCGAGAATACACGTTTTCATCGCAACAAGTCCACTTCACCGTCAGCACAAGCTTCACATGACGGGGGATGAGGTGCTTGCACGCATTGACGAATCAGTTTCGTACGCCGTCTCGCTTTGCAACGACGTACAGTTTTCCGCAGAGGACGCAACGCGTACAGAACGCGAATTTCTTGCCGAGGCTGTCCGTCATGCAATAGCCGCAGGCGCAAAAACGATCAACATTCCCGACACGGTCGGCTATACAACTCCGGAGGAATTTTACGAGCTCATATCTTATTTGAAGCGCGCCGTCCCGGAGCTTGAAAACGTCACCGTAAGCGTGCACTGTCACGATGATCTCGGTCTCGCTGTTTCGAACAGCCTTTCGGCAGTTCGCGCGGGCGCGGATCAGCTCGAATGTACCGTCAACGGAATCGGCGAGCGCGCCGGAAATGCGGCGGCAGAGGAAATAATAATGGCGCTGACTGTCAGGCACGACACCTTCGGAGTTACGCATCGCATAACAACGGAGGGAATCATGCAGGTTTCAAGGCTTGTTGCCTCTCTGTCCGGGCTTCGCGTGCCGAACGGCAAAGCCATTGTCGGCAAAAACGCATTTTTGCACGAATCCGGCATCCATCAGCACGGTGTTATCACAAACGCCGCGACCTACGAGATCATGACTCCCGAATCAGTCGGACTTCCGCGTCACGATTCCGAAAGGATCATGCTCGGCAAGCTGTCGGGACGTCACGCGTTCGCCTCACGTGTAGCCGAGCTCGGCTACAATCTCGGCGACGACGCGATAAACACCGCATTCACAACCTTCAAGGAGATCGCGGAGCGCAAGGACGTCATGTCCGACGGCGATATAATGGCGATCATAAACGAATATCTCGATACGGCGTCCGGACGCTTCGCGCTTGACACCTTCCAGATCCAAAGCGGAAACCGTATGCAGGCGATGGCAATGATCACGCTCGTCAGAGACGACGGCGCGACCTTCTCCGAAGCCGCACTCGGCGACGGCCCCGTTGATGCCGCCTTTAATGCGATTAACACGATCACGGGCGCAAAGGATCACGTTACGCTTGAAACGTACAACATCTCCGCTGTGACCGAGGGCGCGGACGCGCTCGGTGAGGTCAGAGTAAAGATCAAGTCGGGCGAGGTTGCGCTCGCAGGAAGAAGCGTCTCGTCCGATATAATAAAAGCAAGCATTCGCGCGTATTTGCACGCGATAAATAAATGGCTAAAGCTGAGTGAAGCATAATCATGAAAGTTGAAATTTACGACACAACTCTGCGCGACGGCGCACAAGGCGCGGGAATAGACTTCACCGACGACAACAGAATAAGCATAATTCACGCACTTGACAGCCTCGGCGTATCTTATATTGAAGCGGGAAACGCCGCCTCCGAGCACGATTCGGCTTTTTTCGATGAATGCGACAAGCTTTCCCTCGAAAATTCGCACATCTCCGCATTTTGCGCGACAAGACGCGCAGGCAAGCGCGCCGAGGATGACCCTGTTTTGCGTCGGTTGGCAAACGCTCCCGTCGAATACGTTGCCGTTGTCGGCAAGGCGTGGGAGTATCAGGTCATAACAGTGCTCGGCACAACTGCGGAAGAAAATCTTTCGATGATCTTTGACACGATATCTTTCCTGAAAAGCGCCGGAAAGCACGTTTTTTTCGACGCAGAGCACTTTTTCGACGGCTACGGTGACAGTCCCGCTTATGCGCTCTCCGTGCTTAAAACGGCAACAGACGCAGGTGCTGAACGTCTCGTTTTGTGTGACACAAACGGCGGTATGCTTCCCGATACGATCGGCGTGATCGTCAATTCCGTCACCCAAAAGCTGCCGAACGCCGCTCTCGCGATTCACTGTCACGACGATATCGGAATGTCAGTCGCCTGCTCGGTAGAAGCCGTCATTTCAGGCGCAATACAGGTTCAAGGCACTGTGTGCGGCATCGGAGAAAGATGCGGAAACTGTAATCTGAACACCGTCATACCCGTGCTTCAGCTCAAGCTCGGATACTCATGCCTCACGAAGGGTCAGCTTGCGCGGCTCACGCGCACCGCACGTACAATCACCGAAACGGCAAATCTTTCGTTCAACGAGCACTCCCCCTTCGTCGGCGGCTACGCTTTCACACATAAGGCCGGTATGCACATCGACGCCGTCAGAAAAACGCCGCGTACCTTCGAGCACACAGTTCCGGAGCTCGTCGGCAACGCAAGTAATCTTTTGATATCCGGTATCGCGGGTAAAAGCGCGTATCAGGCAGTCCTCGAAAGGATCGCGCCGGAGCTTAACATCGAAGTCGGAACAGACCGCTTCAACAAGGTCATTTCACATATAAAAAGCTTTGAAAGCAAGGGCTTTCAGTTTGAAAACGCAGAAGCCTCACTGCTTCTCGTTATTCTCGAAGCACTCGGACTCAGGCGCTCGTTTTACGAGCTTTTGACGTTTCGCGTGATGATAAGCGAGCCGCTTTCAATAAATCCGCAAAGCAAATGCTCCGCTTTCATCAAGGTCGCCATCCCGAACGCGAACGGTGAACGCGTCGAGGAGCTGACTGCGGCGGAGGGCGACGGCCCCGTTCATGCGCTCGATGTGGCGCTGAGACGCGCACTCTCCGGCTCATATCCGGGGCTTGCCAACGTAAAGCTCTCGGACTATAAGGTTCGCGTGCTCGATTCCGCAAGTGACACGACCGCTTCATCCGTCCGAGTGCTCATCGAAAGCACAGACGGCGTCTCCGTTTGGCGAACCGTCGGCGTTTCCGTCGATATAGTTGACGCAAGCTGGCAGGCGTTGCGCGATTCGATCGAATATTACTTATACAAAAAACTTTAACGGAGTTTATTTATGAAAAAGAACATAATTTGTCTTTTCGGCGGCAGATCCACCGAATATAAGGTCTCTCTCAGATCCGTTGAATGCGTGCTGAAAAACATCGACCGCGAAAAATACGACGTTTCCGTTATCGGAATAACGGAAAACGGCAAGTGGTTTTTGTACGAGGACGATATCGACCTCATCCCCTCCGACAATTGGCACAAATCCGACAAGCTTTACCCCGTAACCTTTAATCCCGAAAACGGAAACGGCGCATTTCTCGTAAACAGAAACGGAAGCACCGAAGTGCTTTCCGCAGACGCGGTTTTCCCCGTCATGCACGGTAAATATTGCGAGGACGGCACGCTTCAGGGAATGCTCTCCCTCGCAGGTATCCCCTACGTCGGCTGCGGATGCGCCGCATCCGCCATCTGCATGGACAAAACTCTCACAAAGCTCATTCTTTCAAATTATGACGTCCCGCAGGCGAACGCTCTCGTTTTCACGTCGCGCGAAATCGCCGCCGATATAAACGACATTATCTCTCGCGTCGAGGCGACGCTGACGTATCCCGTGTTCGTTAAGCCGTCATCGTCCGGCTCCTCCGTCGGTGCGGGCAAAGCGGCAGACAGGGACGCCCTCATCGCGGCGCTCAAAAACGCGGCGGAATATGACCGTAAGGTTTTGGTCGAGGAATTCATAAAGGGACGCGAGGTTGAGATCGCGGCGCTCGAAAACGAGGACGGAACAGTTACGCTTTCGCCCTGCGGCGAGATCAATCCCGGCGCGGAATTCTACGATTACGAGACAAAATACGAAACAGATACAGCCGAATATTTCATCCCCGCACGTATTCTCGGCGTCACCGATATGCGTATTCGCGACACAGCGGAGCTTATTTTCCACGTGCTCGGCTGTCGCGGTCTGTCGCGCATAGACTTTTTCGTCCGCGACTTTAAGGGAATGGAACAGATCATCTTCAACGAGATCAACACGCTCCCCGGCTTCACCTCGATCAGTATGTACCCCAAGCTCTTTGAAAAGCACGGCATCGACACAAAGGAGCTTATC
>CAZOMK010000110.1:0-5335 GCA_964580615.1 uncultured Lachnospiraceae bacterium
TTATATGCACGAGGCGTTCGAGTCTTTTTCGTTTTCGCGAGCTTTCAGTGATTTTTCCGTCCGTTGTTCGGACGGCTTCGCGCAGGAGCTCGTCTTTTTTGCATTTTTTTGCCGACGGAGCGTTCTGACGCAAAATAAAATACGCCGATTCGAAAAGCTCGCTTTCCGGATTTTCGATCTTTATCATTCTTCGTTCACAGCCCTTTATCATACATTGACCTCTTTCTTTTTTCGTTTGTCGGTATTATCGACGCGGCGCCGGTAATATATTCAAAAAAGAGCGGAGGCGAATAAAAAAAGTCGCGCCGAGCCAAAATAAATTCACAAATCGTGCGACAAAAATTCAGTTTTGACGTGCATAAAAACAGTGAGAAACGGTTATGAACGAAAAAGGGATAGCCGCTGTCATTATGGCGGGCGGCAGAGGAGAGCGTCTCTCTCCCGTTACGGACACGCTTCCGAAGCCGATCGTGCCGATCGGAAACGGAAACGCGCTCGGCTGTGGGGCGCGGATGCTGTTTGAGGCGGGAATAAGGGCTTGCGCCGTGACAGTCCGCTACCTCGCGGATGAAATAAACAATGCGTGCGGGGACAGCTTTAACGGCGTTAACATTAAATATTTTGAGGAATCGCGTGCCTTCGGGACGGCGGGCGGCGTTCGTGCCGCCGCGGATCGCTTCGGCTTCGGCGACGAGCTGATCGTTGTGTCGGGTGACGCCGTTGCCGATTTTTCGCTTTTGCGCGCGTTGGCGGTACACAGACTGAACAGAGCGTCCGCAACCTTGATGCTTGCGCGCTCGTCAAATCCGGAAAGGTACGGCGTTGTCGTTGCTGATGCTGACGGAATGATCACGGATTTTCGCGAAAAACCGCCAGACGCGCTTCCGGGCGCGCTTGTCAACACGGGAATATATGTGCTGTCGCGACGCGCCGTTGAGCTGATCCCGACGTCGGGGGAATACGACTTCGGGCGTGAGCTTTTCCCCGAAATGCTGAGACGCGGAGAGCGTATTTTCGGCTGTGTGGGCGAGGGGTATTGGTGCGACATGGGCACGCCGGAGACGTACCTTGAGGTGTGTCGTGATGCGGCGACGGGCAGGATACGCGGACTTGACGCCGAGGTTGACGAATCGGGGGCAATCGTAGGTGAAAACGTACGGGTCGGTGACGGGAGCGTGCTTATCGGATCCGTTTTGCATGATGGCGTCAGCGTCGGCTGTGACGTAAGAGCGAACGACGCCGTGCTGTGCCGCGGCGTGACTGTCGGTTCTCGCGTCAGCATCGGCAGAGGAGCCGTTATTGGAGAGGGAAGCTACATCGGAGACGGAATTCGACTGCCGGACGGAACGAAAATAGCACCGAACTCAAGGCTTGAGTCCGGTGCGGGTGTATTTGCTGAAAATTTATAGATTTTCGGTAAGGAAGCGGATGGCGTTTTTGCCAAGAACGCCGTCGATTTCGTCGTCGGAGAAGCTGAAGCGTTCGAGATGATCGCGGAAGCACGGAACAGATCTGCAATCGGGGATCAAGGGATTGAACGGTATTCCGTCAAAATCGGAGCCGAGGGCGAGCACATCCGCTCCTACAAGCTTTTTTATATGCGCGGCGTGACGGGCGAGATCCTCAAATCCGCCCTGACCGCCGATAAACTCCGAGAAGAAGTTCAAGCCGATGATGCCTCCCGCCTTTGCGATGCGGCGGATCATGTCATCGGTGAGGTTGCGGGGCGCACCGTGGACGGCGCGCGCGTTTGAGTGACTTGCGATAAAGGGACGGGTCTTGATTTCGTCAAGCTCGTAAAATGCTCTGTCGGAAAGATGAGACACGTCGATGATTATGCGCCGCGACTCAAGCTTTGCGACAAAATCTCTGCCGAGCGGTGTAAGTCCGCCCGTTTCGTCGTCCGGGGCTACGACCGAATCCGAATCGGCGTCGTATGCGGGGGCGGCGAGTCGGTTTCTGTGATTCCAGGTCAAGGTCATCATGCGGACGCCGAACTCGTAAAGCTCGTCGATGCGAGAAAGCTTCCCTTCGATGACATCTCCCTCCTCGACGGATATGAGCGCGGACATAAAGCCGTCGCGCGCGTTTTTTGTCAGATCGGCGCCGGAGCGCACGTGTCTGACTGTATCCGAATTTTTTGAAATTTCGTCGTTAAGGCAGGTGATAAGCTTAAGGCAGGTCTCCCATGGGTATTCGGTGCTGCCAACATCGACGAAAGCGGCGAAAACCTGCAAGGCGTAGCCGGTTTCTTTCATTCTCATAAGGTCAAGATGCGAGCAGGGGATCGAGCGGAGCCCGTTTGTCAGTGCGCGGTAAACGGTATCGACGTGAAGATCTGCGATATACATAAAAAGTTTTCCTTTTTGTTTATTTTAATGCAACGGCGCTGCGTGAGGAGCCGCGTTCGGAGCTTACGGAAATGGCGGACGGGATACATTCGATCGTCAAAGCGCCGTTTTCGTTTCGGAAGATCTCTCCGTCGGCGGAATATTTGTAAGCGCCATCGAAGCTGACCTTGACAGCCTTACGGAAGATGAGAACATCGGCAAGGCGAGAGCTCGGAGTATTTGTTTCGGGATCTATGTGAGTTCCGTTTTTGTAATCTCCGACGAGGCTCAAAAAGCGCAGTCTGCCTATGTTTTTGACCAAAACGACGTCGAGCAGTCCGTCGGAAAGCTCCGCTGTCGGCGCAGCCATGAAGCCTCCGCCGTAGTAGCGACCGTTTGCAGCGGCGCAAAGCAGGTATTCTCCCTCGAAAACCTCCTCGCTTCCGTCCGCGTATGTCATGACTATACGCATAAACGTCGCTTTTTTTCGAATAAATTCGATCAAAACTCCGAGTATGTACGAAAACGAACCTCCGATGATGCTGTTTTGCTTGATTTTGTTCGTTCGCTCCGCAACGCCGCAGTCAAATCCGATGTTAACCTCGTTTATTGCGTAGCGGTCGTTATATTTTATGATGTCGCACGGCACCGTGCTCTCAAGCGCCCCGCTTACGCGATGAAAATCGTTGCCGCTTCCCGTCGGAACGGGGACGAGAGTGACATCGGCGTCAGTGCCCGAAAGCATGATGCCGTTTGCGGCTTCGTTTATGGTTCCGTCTCCGCCGTAAACGTAAATGATGTAGCTTTCGTTGTTTGTCAGGCGTTTTTTGAGGTAGTCTGTCGCGTCGCCGGGCTTTTGCGTTATGTAAATTTCACCGGTGAGCGAATTTTTGTCCGGGAGCAGACCTTTTCCCGCGGCGGGATTCATAAGATGTAATATTGAGGGCATGATGAGAATAATCCTTTACTTTTGTAAATTAGCACGGCTTGTAAAATAACATTTGTGTAAAACAGGGGGTGTGAAAACGAGTTTTCCACAGGCCTACCTGTTGATAATGTTGAAAACTTTTCTTGTATTTTTAGCTTTTTCGTGTCGGGAAATAGAGTTTTCCACAGCTTTGGGGAAACAAACGCCCGTTTTTGCACAACTTTCCACAGTCACTTCGACATTTGAGTAAAAAATCGAAAGTTGCAAAAAATATCACTACCAATATTTGCGGTCGAGGGTGCGGAGCTGTACCGCCTCGGCAACGTGACGACCGGAGATCGTTTCGGCGCCGTCGAGATCGGCGATCGTGCGTGCGACGCGCAAAATTCTGTCGTAGGCGCGCGCTGACAGACCCATATTCGAAAAAGCGCCTTCGAGTATGCGTGCAGCTGATGCATCGGGCGCGCAGAATTTTCGTATCAAACGCGGCGTAAGCTCGGCGTTGCATCTGACGCCGCCGGGAGGCGCGTCTCCGTCCGGCGAGGATGCATAGGCTGCGAGTCTGTCTGCCGCGACCTTTCGTGCGGCGACGACACGCTTGCGTATATCGGCGGAGGATTCCGCGTCGGTGCTCTGCGCGGTCAGCTCCTCATACGACAGCGAGGGAACCTCGACTTGAATATCTATTCTGTCGAGCAGGGGGCCGCTGATCTTCGAAAGGTACTTGTGTATTTCGGATTGACTGCAAGTGCACGGGTGCGTCGGATGACCGTAATATCCGCATCTGCACGGGTTCATCGCGCAGACGAGCTGAAACGATGACGGGTATGTAACCCTGCCGTTTGCTCTCGTTATCGTCACCTCGCGGTCCTCAAGCGGCTGGCGAAGCGCTTCGGTTACTGCTTTGTTGAATTCGGGGAGCTCGTCAAGGAAAAGCACACCGTGATGGGCAAGCGAAATTTCTCCCGGCATCGGATTTTTGCCTCCGCCGACAAGTCCCGGAGCCGACATTGTGTGATGCGGCGAACGGAACGGACGGACTGTGACAAGTCCTGCGTCTGCGGGAAGCGTACCGGATACGGAATGGATCCTTGTTGTTTCGAGTGCTTCCTCAAAGGTCATGGGCGGAAGGATCGAGGGAATACGCTTCGAGAGCATTGATTTTCCCGTACCGGGAGGGCCGATCAACAGCACGTTGTGACCGCCGGCGGCAGCTATCTCAAGCGCACGTTTTACGCGTCCCTGACCCTTTACGTCGGCAAAATCAAGACCGGATGCGGCAAAATCGTCTTCGCTCGGTGACTTGAATTCGACGCATGGGATAGCGGCTTCGCCGTTTAGGTGCATAATAAGCTCCCGCAGGTTTCCGACGGGATAGACCTTGACGCCCTCGACAACGGAAGCTTCGGAGGCGTTCGCTGATGTGACGTAAAATTCGGTGATGCCTGCGTCGCGTGCGGCGGCGCACATCGAAAGAACGCCTCTTACGGGACGCAGTGAGCCGGAAAGCGAAAGCTCGCCGGCGAAGCATTTATCGTTTAGCGAAACGGTTCTGTTTATTATTCCGCTTGAATGAAGGATCGCGACTGCAATCGCAAGATCGAAAGCGGAGCCTTCCTTGCGTTTGTCGGCGGGAGCGAGGTTAAGAGTCAGCGAATATTCGGGGAATCTGAAGCCGCTGTTTTCGACGGCGGCGCGTATGCGCTCCTTTGATTCTCTGACGGCTGTATCCGGCAGACCGACAAGCTCAAATCCGGGCAGCATATTTACGGCGTTGCATTCGGCTGTTACCATGTAACCGTCTATTCCGGAAAGTCCGGCACAAAAAGCACTTGACAGCATAAAAAACTCCCGACAGCAAAAATTATATACCTATTTTAACATATAAAACAGAGCTTGACAACGTAAAATAACGCATAAATATGCAAAAAAACGCGAAAAAAGTCCGAAAACGTGAAAAACAGCGTTTTCGGACTTTGCTTTAAGCAAGCATTTCGATGAGCTTCGGGAGCACGGGCTCGAATTTTGCGCCGTACCAATGATCTTTTTCGTCTGCGGTGGCTTTGATGCACAGCAC
>CAZOMK010000111.1:0-5332 GCA_964580615.1 uncultured Lachnospiraceae bacterium
GACTGGAAGATCGTAAGCGGAACGTCGCCTGTTCCGGGGGGCATATCTATAAACATAATGTCATTGTAGCCCCAAACAACATCTGTCCAGAACTGCTTTACCGTACCTGCGATGACGGGGCCGCGCCAAATTACGGGAGTTGCCTCGTTATCGAGCAAAAGATTGACGGACATAACCTTTATTCCCGTTGCTGTTGCGGGCGGGATAATTCCGTTTTCGTCGCCTTCCGCGCCGCCGCACTGAAGACCGAACGCTCTCGGTATGGAGGGACCCGTTATATCTGCGTCCATAATGGACACATTATAGCCGCGGCGTCTCATGGTAAGCGCGAGGAGCGAGGTTACCATGCTTTTACCTACGCCGCCCTTACCACTGACAACGGCAATGACCTTTTTTATCTTACTGAATCTGTTGACAGGCTCAAGTAAGGATTCCGGATTCTTTTTCGAAGGACAATCAAGACCGCAAGTCGAACAGTCATGAGTGCATTCGTTTTGTACATTTTCAGACATTTTGCTGTCTCCTTTTCTGAAATGTTCTCGTTATCATCTTATTATAGCCCTTTCGGACTGCAATATTCAAGTGTATTTTCAATATTATTTATCTTCGGACGTATTTTTCTTCGCGTCGAGCACTCTTTCGCCCTCATATACGCCGAGCATAAGCACTGCGGGGATCACCGAAACGATCAATTCATACGGCGACGGTGAATTTATTCCGAAGGAGGCTGCCGCCTTTTCCGACACCGTCACAAGAATTATAAGCAAGAGTGACACGCCGATGAAAAAGCAGGTCGCCAAATTGATCCTTCTTTCCGAAGAAAAGATCGAGCTTTCGCATCTGTGCTCTCCGCAGACAAGCACAAGCGACAAAATCAGCGACACAAAGATCACCGTTGCGGCGCTTGTTTCCGTTTTGCAGAAGATGTTGGAGGTCATAAGCGTCAGCGAGCCCCAGATCATTCCGTGTGCAACAGAAACGCCGATTCCGGCAAACGGATTTGACAGCTTTTCGCAAACATCGCCGCGGTACATAAGCTCGTCCCGTTCGGGACGCTCAAGCGATATCGTGATCACCGCAAAAAAGTCGAAGATCAGTCCCCAAAACAGTATTTGAGAGGCTGTCATGGCGGCGCTTCCGAACAAAGCGGAATAAAGCACCGTCATCATTCTCGCCGCCTGCGACGTCACGAGATAGCTTACGATATTTGCGATATTTTTATAGATACGCTTTGAAAACGCAATTGTTTCCGCAATACACGGCAAGCCTCCGCCGTTTTCGTTTGCTCTCGGAATTATATTATCCGCGTTCATTTTCAAAAGCTGAGATATGCCGGACGTGTTCTCCGTCACAACTCGCTCAGACTTACTTTGATATGATATCGTATCGTGAGAAAGCGCGAAGCTTGCACCGACCTTACGCAAAATACGAAGCTCCCGCATAAGCGCGTGCGATGTGTCCGCCACGTAAGCGACAGACTGCCCCGACGACATCATAAGCGAAATATATTCATCAAGGCGATCCTCGTCAAAGCCGACGAGCATTTTTTTCGTTTTGGCGGCTGTTTCCTTTTCCGACGGCGACATAGCCGCAAATTCCTTTGCGTAAATGACGTTTTCGCGACTTTTTATTATTCCCACGCGAAGCGCCGCAAGCACGGAGGGACGTCCCGCACCTGTCATAACAAGGCGGATTCCGGCTTCTTCGCACAGCTTCACCGTTTCCTCAACGTTTGGAGCAAGCGGACGGTAAAGCGCGACAATGCCGACAAAAGCCGTGTCGGTAACGGCGAAATTGAGTCTTTCCGCCGAACGGAACGGTGTGTTTTTCCTCGCGACTCCGATAACAACGGCGCCTCTTTTTTCGTGATATGAAACAGCACGCAAAAGCGCCGCCTTCATTTCCTTTGACATCGCGGTGCTCTCGCCCGATTCGTCCGAAACATACGCGGCTGAATCTATAACAAGAGAGGCGTCTCCGTTCATGTAAGCGACGTAGCCGTCATTTTCGCAAGTGAGCTGTACGTCAAACGGGAGTTCTTCCGCCTCGCCGCCGAAAACGACAGCATACTGCGCCTCCGAATAAATTTCGGACGTATCATATCCTGTTTTCGCAAAATAATCGGCAAGTGCGCGTGTTGAGCTTGATCTTTGACCGAGCCTTGCGACGTCCGAGGACGACGCGGAGGCAACAGCGCCGTAAAGTCCCGTTGAGACTGCCGCGCAGCGGAAAAGATGCTTTCCCTCGTCCCGACTTGTCAATTCGGTAAATTTACCGTTGCGAAACGTACTGAAAACACATTCGATTCCGTCCGTAAACAAAACTCCGTTTTCGGAAAACACGATCGCATCCGTATCGGACAGTGACTCTATCGAACGCACTCCGCGAACAGAGGTGCCGTCCGAACGTCCTCTGCCGTCTCCACCGGCAAGCGCCGCAAGTCCTGAGGCGGCGGCAATATCTCCCATCGCACAGTAATATTCGCACATCGCAGAGGTTGCGAGCGCAAGTCCCATGAAAAAAACGTCGTAAAGTGCCCTTTGACCGAAAATGAGCGTCAACAGCGTGATGATAAACACTGTCAATGTCATGACAGCGCCCCATATTCTGCTGTATTTTTCAAGCACACGAACAATTTTCAGCTCGCCCGTATTCGGCAGAGCCAATTCGCCGCGCGATCGGACGGCAAGCGTGTCAGCACCGATCTCGACGGCGACGGCGACACAGCTTCCCGAAAGCACGCCGCTTCCCGCGAAAAGCATATTCACGCACGCAGACGGTGCCGCGTCTCTGTCAACATCGCAGGCGATCTTATGTACGGCGCCGCGCGCGTCGGTTGCAACGCCTTCGTACACGGACAGCGCCTCGTCACGTATTATTCTGCAATCGCACGGGACAATATCTCCCGTTTTGAGACGCAATATATCGCCGCGCACGACTCTGCGTGCGTCGATCCTGTAAACGGCGCCCTCTCGCAGCACGAACACGCTCGGCATCACCGCCGACGATGACGACGATTTTTCAATGTAACGCCTTGCGCGAACATACGCAAAGGTTCTGACGATTATGCTGAAAACGAGCGTCGGGACGATGAGAGATATCATCTCGTCCTCACCGAAAACGGACGCTGTGAGAGCCGTTATCAAAAGCAGTATCAGCATAAGATCGGACAGACAATATCCGAGATAGCCGAGCACGGACGCGTGATTTTCCCTGTATATTCTGTTAATGCCGTATTTTCGGCGTCGTTTTCTGACATCCCTTTGTGAAAGTCCCGTCGTTTCGTTCGTTCCGAGCGCCTTGAGAACATCCTCGACGGACGCTGAATGCCACGCCGCCTTATAGCTTTTTTTCATAGCCGATATGCGTTAATGAAGCTTCAAAAACGAGAGCTTAAGTCCGGCTCCGTCGTCGGAAGCGTCAACCAACGCATGAGTAACTCTGTTATCGCGTGATGCGATTATCTCTGACGCAAGCGGATCTTCAACATGATTTTCGATGTAACGCCTCATGTTTCTTGCGCCGAACTTGAACGAATACGATTCTTCTGCGATCCTGCCGAGCGCGGCATCGGTAAATTTGACTTCGATATCGCGCGCCGCAAGCGCCGTAATGAGATCGTTTGTCATGATCTTCGCGATTCCGACGAAATCCTCCTTGGAAAGTGAGCGGAACGTGATCACCTCATCGACTCTGTTAAGAAATTCGGGACGGAGGAATTCGGACAGCGCCTTCATCGTCTTATCCGACGTGAAATTGTCGGTCGATTCGGAAAAGCCCGCCGTATTTGACGTTCCGACAGAGCCTGCGTTCGTTGTCATAACGATAACGGTATTCGAGAAATCAACATGCTTACCGTGCGCGTCGGTAATTTCTCCGTCGTCGAGGATCTGCAAAAGGATATTCATAACGTCGGGATGTGCCTTTTCGATCTCATCGAAAAGCACAACTGAATACGGACGTCTGCGAATTTTTTCGGTGAGCTGACCCGCATCGTCGTATCCGACGTAACCGGGAGGCGAGCCGATGATGCGCGAAACGGAATGCTTTTCCATAAATTCGGACATATCGAGTCTGATGAGCGTTTCGGGAGACGAGAAAAGATCGTTTGCAAGCGTCTTTACAAGCTCCGTTTTACCGACGCCTGTCGGCCCCGCGAATATAAAGGACACGGGTCTGCGCTTGTAGCGCACGCCGGCACGTCCGCGCTTGATCGCTCTTGCGACAGCGGAGACAGCCTCATCCTGACCGACAATACGTGATTTCAGACGTGATTCAAGCTCCGCAAGCTTATCGAATTCATCTTCTTTTATATCGGTTGCGGGAACTCCCGTCCAAATTTCGATAACCTCGGCAAGATCGGAAACAGTCAGCTCCAGCTTGTCGCATTTTGCGTTAAGCTCGGAAAGCTCCGCCTCAAGACGCAGCTTTTCGCTTTTCAAGCGAGCAAGATTTTCGTAATGCGTCTTTGCCTCGTCAGCATCCTCAGGCGCTTCCTTGCCCTCAAGCTCCGAATACTCGGAATTGACCTTTTCAAGCTCCTCGGACGCCTTCATGCGTTCGTTTATCACGTCAGTTGTAAGCGAAACGTGCGAAAGCGCTTCGTCTATAAGATCTATCGCCTTATCGGGCAGATATCTGTCCGTAATATAGCGCTCGGAAAGCGTTACCGCGCGCTCGATTATATTTTCGGGCAGCTTTATTCCGTGATAATTTTCATAATAATGCTTGATACCGCTCAAAATTTCGATCGTATCTGCGATCGAAGGCTCGTTGACTGTAACAGGCTGGAAGCGACGTTCGAGCGCCGAATCCTTTTCGATATATTTTCTGTATTCGGTGAGTGTTGTTGCGCCTATAACTTGAATTTCGCCGCGGGAAAGCGCCGGCTTCAAAATATTGGCCGCATTCATGCTTCCCTCCGCGTCTCCTGCGCCGACGATGTTATGCACCTCGTCGATAACAAGTATTACGTTGCCTGCCGCCTTGACCTCGCCGATAAGTCCGAGCACACGTGACTCAAACTGACCGCGGAACTGCGTTCCCGCGACAAGCGCCGTAAGATCGACAAGCTGCACCTCGCATCCACGCAGACGGTACGGCACGTTATCCTCCGCGATGCGCTGTGCAAGCGCTTCCGCGATGGCGGTCTTGCCGACGCCGGGCTCACCGATCAGGCAGGGATTGTTTTTCTGACGTCTGCAAAGTATCTGAATTACGCGCGAAAGCTCACGGTCACGACCGACTATGCGATCGAGATTACCCGCCTCCGCCTCTGCCGTAAGATTTTTCGTATAAACATCGAGGAATTTGCGCTTCGGCTTTTTCGGCT
>CAZOMK010000112.1:0-5320 GCA_964580615.1 uncultured Lachnospiraceae bacterium
AGCGTAAACAACGTCCTTTGCAGTTACGGCAGTACCGTCACTCCACTTTGTATTCTTGAGAGTGATCTGCATCTTATATTCGCCGTATCTGTTACCGTCGATGATCTCATACGAGTCAATAAGCGACATCTGGAGCTTACCGTTTTCGTCGATATCGGTAAGACCTGTGTAAAGCAGGCTGAGGATCTTAACATTGGAGTCGTTAAGATATGCGACGGCAGGGTCGAAGTTATACATCTGCGTTCCCAGATACATGGGAATGATCGCACCCTTGTCGTATTCGCCGCTTTCGTCTTTCTCAAGCGTTGTGCAACCGCAAAGCGCGGAGAGAAGCATAACGGCACACAGGATAAGTGACAATGCTCGTTTCATAGTTTGGAAATTCCTCCTTTATGCGAATGGCATAAATTATAAATCGTTGGGGCACACGTCTTTTTTCGTTCAACAACAAAAAATTCATTCGATTTGAACGAAAGGGACAGAATGCTTACTCTATTATATCACCAAACTCACACATAATCAATCAAATATTTGAGATATTTTTTAAGTTTCGTTTGTGTGCACAACTGACTGTGTTTTTTTTGTGCAAAGACAACAACAAAACATCTCGTTTGTGAATTATGTGTGAACATATAGTGCTACCATGTATATTATATCATCTTTTTCCCGAAAATAAAAGTCCGAATTGCTATTTTCATTTGGAGATTTTTATGTTTTCGTCAAAAAAAAGATATTCTCGCACGGATCTTGCCTGTGAATCAGTCGAAGGCGTATCCGATGTTTCCGGCACCGAATCGAGGGTATACAAAAGCTTCGGCTTTGAGGTCTCGCTCACAAGGATCAACACTTCGGAGGCGGCAAAGCGCATCGGTAAGCCGTGCGGAGCGTACTACACCGTTTTTACCGGCAAGACCCGCATCCTATCGGACGATCAGCGTGCGTCGCTCGTCTCCCTCACGGCGGAGCTGATGCGCGAATGCATAAAAAACGTAACGGGCAAAGGCGACATGAGCGCTCTCACAGTGCTTGTTGCCGGCATCGGCAACCGCAACCTTACAGCGGATGCAGTCGGCCCGTTCAGCGTAGACGGATTGACTGTCACGCGCGCGCTTAAATATTCAAATCGCGAGCTTTTTTCGCGGCTCAAATGTGCGGATGTGTCTGCGATAGCGCCGGGTGTGTCAGCCGAAACGGGCATTGAAGCCGCCGACATAATCCTGCACGCCGCGCACACTGTCGGCGCTGACGTTATAATCCTTATAGACGCGCTTGCCGCTCGTTCGTGCTCGCGTTTGGCTTCGACGCTTCAGATCTCGGACACCGGAATAAATCCGGGATCGGGGATAGGCAACAGCCGTAGCGCGATTGACAAAGAAACAATGCAAGTTCCCGTTGTGACGGTGGGCGTTCCCACTGTCGTTGATTCGGCGACTCTCGTGTATGAGGCGATTGCGGAAAGCGGTGCGGAGCTCGGACTCTGCGGCGAAAAGCTTGATCGACTCTTATCGACGGGAAAATCGTTTTTCGTTTCGCCGCAGGACGCGGACGTTACGGTGCGCGACATTTCATCAATCATCTCGCAAGCGGTCGATCTGCTGTGCGGCACGCGCTGATGTTCTGAAAATTACGTCTCCGTCATAGTATGTAAGCAAAGAAGTCTTACAAAAAGGAGAACAAAATGAACCCAACGGCAACAGAATTGACAAGCCTTGAGGAAAAGGAAGCATCGGCTTCGCCTCAGTCAAGCGCGATCGAAATCGTTGACTACGCCGAAAAAGCCCTCACGGAGCCGCCGCGCCAAGATCTGGCGCGCTCAAAAAAGCTTCGCGTTATTTTCGCCGCAATAAACGTAACCGTCGCGCTGCTTTTCATCGCATACAAGGCGGCGCCCATCCTCTCGTACGTGACGCCCGCCTCCGCACAACTAATGCTTTTGTACGCTTTCTTCGGTCAGTCGGCGGAATTATCGGCGGCGCCGTCCGACGACGGCGGAAAAAGCGAGCTTTTGCCGCCGCTTTCAAGCGTTTCCGGCGATTCTTCCCCGCTCGACAGCTTTGACGACGACGAGCTTCGAAGCATTTTGTACGCTTCCGCGACGCCGAACTGCGGCGAGGGAGAGCATCCGATCAAGCCCGTTGATCTGTCCGTCAGCGCGGAGCACGGGCTTATTGCGAGCAACGAAACGAAATACGAGCTTGACCTTGCCTCATATCTTGACGTTGAGCTTGATATTCCCTCCGTCGAAGCGCTTGCCGAGCGCTACGGAAGCGAAGCGCCCGTTGTTTTGATCGTTCACACCCACGGAACCGAATCATACGCTGAGGAAAACGCCGACACCTATTCCGATAAAGACAATTGCCGAAGCAGTGACACAAGCAAAAACGTCGTTGCCGTCGGCGCTGTTATGGCGGAATATTTTCATTCCGTCGGGATCCCCACCTTACACTGCGCCGAGATGTTCGACGCCGATTCTTACATAGAAGCATACGACAGATCAGCCGCGGCAATACGCGAATTCACTGCCATTTACCCGTCGATTCAATACGTTTTTGACGTTCATCGCGATTCCGTAATAAATTCTGAGCTTGTGAAGCTGCGTCCCGTAACAGTCATCGACGGCGAGTTGACGGCGCAATATATGTGCGTTGTCGGGACAGACGAGCGCACCGGCACGCACAGCGGTTGGCGTACAAATTTGGCATTTGCCTGTCAGCTTCAGGCACAGCTTTTCGAAAAGAGCGATTCACTCGTCCGCACGATGTCGATCCGCTCCGCGGCTTACAATCAACGATGGGCGCCGGGGTCGCTTCTGCTTGAAGTCGGTTCGTGCGGCAACACGCTTTCGGAAGCAAAGGCTTGTGCTAAGGCAATTGCCGAACAAATCGCGTCGATCATACTTGAGCAGTAAAAAAGCACGCACTTCGGAAAGTGCGTGCTTTCGTTTTTAAACAAGCGTCGAACTTATTTGCGTCGATCGTCATTTTCCCGTAAGCTTCATTCTCACGTCGCGAAAGGTTTCGGGCAGCTCATCGAGCGGAATATTTCTCGGAACCTCCGTCGTGCCGCTTTCCTTTGCCGTTTCGTAATACCATTCCTTGAATTCCAGCATACGAAGTGTTTCCTGAAGCTCGTCTATTTTCGCCTTGACCGCATTCTTTTGAGCAACTATCAAATCAAGTCGTGGCTCGATCGTATCGTCACCCATCATCGCCATTTCGACAAACGCCTTAATGTCACTCAGCTTCATCCCCGTCTTTTTGAGGCACGATATGACAGACAGCCACTCGAAATCCGAATCCTTGAAAATGCGAATCCCGCCTCCCGACCGCTCCACGAACGGAAGCAGTCCCTCCTTGTCGTAGTATCGAAGCGTTGACGGTGCAACGCCAAGTTTTTTTGCCATCTCCCCGACTGTGTACATCATAAAATTCTCCCGTTTTTTCGCCAAGCTCTTGACTTAAAGTTAACTTCAAGGTGTATGATCTACTTGATGAGATCAATTTTATCACATTATGCGAAAATAATCAACGGAGGAAGTAATAATGCAATATGTAACATTAAATAACGGTGTGCAAATGCCAATCCTCGGTTACGGCGTTTATCAGATCACCAAGGATGAGTGCGAACGCTGTGTTTCGGACGCATTAGCCGTCGGCTACCGTTTGATCGACACCGCGCAGAGCTATTTCAACGAGGAGGAGGTCGGTCGCGCTGTTGCAAAAAGCGGCATTCCGCGAGATGAAATCTTCCTGACTACAAAGGTTTGGATCGAGCACTACGGTTACGATGAATGTCGCGCGTCTGTTCTTGAATCGCTGCGTAAATTGCAGACGGATTACATTGATCTTTGTCTGCTTCATCAGCCTTTCTCCGACGTTTACGGCGCATACCGCGCGCTGGAGGATCTGATGGCGGAGGGCAAGCTCCGCGCGATCGGCATCTCCAATTTTTACGTTGACCGCATGGTCGATTTGGCAAGCTTTGCAAGAGTGAAGCCTGCTGTAAATCAGATCGAGATCCACCCGCACAATCAGCAGATCGAAGCGCTCGATTGGCACAAAAAGTACGGAATTCAGCCGCAGGCATGGGCGCCGTTCGGTGAAGGCAGAGGGGGCATTTTCGATTTGCCCGAGCTTAAGCATATAGGCGAAAAATACGGCAAGACAGCCGCGCAGGTGATCATTCGCTGGCACATTCAGCGAGGAGTTGCGGCGATACCGAAGTCAACTCACGCGGAGCGCATGAAGGAAAACCTCGACGTATTCGATTTCGAATTGAGCGAGGATGATATGCGTACAATCGCCGCGCTTGACAAAAATCAGTTCTCCTTCTTCTCCCACCGCGATCCGAACATGGTTGAATGGTTCTGCCGCATGGTTGAGGAGCGCAAAAAGAACAACGATTGCACAAAAGAAAAAAAGGGATGGTGACGAGATGAAAAATGTACTGATTCTTTCTGGAAGTCCGCGAAAGGGTGGAAATTCCGACATTTTATGCGATGAATTTGCAAAAGGTGCGCTTGAAGCCGGTCACAACGTGGAAAAGATACGTGTGGCAGAGAAAAACATCGGATACTGTCGCGCGTGCTATGCTTGCAAGGGGTCCGGTGTATGCGTAATCAAGGACGATATGGCTGATTTACTGCAAAAAATGATTGATTCCGACGTGATCGTTCTTGCAAGTCCCGTATATTTTTACTCTATCGACGCGCAATTAAAAGCCGTCATCGACAGGACTGTTGCTCGTTGGACGGAGATACGTGACAAAGATTTTTATTACATTGTAACCGCCGCAGACTCCGAGCTTGAATCGGCAGAGACAACGCTTGCCTGCTTCCGCGGCTTTGCGGAATGTGTCGAGGGCGCTCAGGAAATGGGCGTTATTTACGGCATGGGCGCTTACGAAAAGGGCAAAGTCAAGTCTACGCCCGCGTTTACAGCTGCATATCAGATGGGCAAAAGCGTATAAATAAAAATAAAAGCACGCACCGATGGTGCGTGCTTTTATTTTTATTCAGCGTGTTGATAATCAGTCAACGAGCTTGATAAGTGCCATTTCGGCAGCGTCTCCGCGTCTGGGTCCAAGCTTATAGATCTGAGTGTATCCGCCGTTTCTTCCCTCGTACTTAGGTGCGATTTCGTTAAAGAGCTTAGATACAACATCTTCCTTGGTTATATATGCAAGTGCAGCGCGGCGGCTGGCGAGAGTGTTTGTCTTTCCGAGTGTGATCATCTTTTCAGCGAGACTGCGAACTTCTTTAGCGCGAGTCAGCGTTGTTTCGATGGATCCGTTTTCGAGAAGATATGTCACCATGCCTCTG
>CAZOMK010000113.1:0-5268 GCA_964580615.1 uncultured Lachnospiraceae bacterium
GGAGTGCTCATCACGTGCGCGGGACTTCTCGTGCTTTCAACAAACGAGGGAACGTTTGATATGCTGGCGTACGGCCTCAGGACGTTTGCCGATATGTTCAGAACGGAAAAGCTCAGAAAGTACGATACGTTTTACGATTACAGAATGAGCAGAGCGGACAAAAAGGTCGAGTTTGGCTATTTGCTCGTTTGCGGACTGTTCTTCATTGCAGTTTCACTTGTTATGCTTTATTTTTACTATAATTGCTGATAAAAAAAGCACGCTTTTGCGTGCTTTTTTTGTTTTTGCGTCTGTTTATGCGTTTTCTTTGCAAAATCTTTCGAAATTGGGCGTGTTCATTATGTATCTGAGCAGATTGTGCGCGTTTCTGACAAGCTCCGCACGTGTGATCGTTCCGTCGGCAAGCGCGGACATTATGTTGTCCTCGTCACTCGCACGTTCGACGTCGGGTACTACCATGTAAATGTCGTTTTGTGCGCGAACCATTCTTGCTCTGTCTGTGGGGGTGCCCTTGCCGCCAACGCTGTTCATGTGTGCATTCCAATCCGTCATGACAAATCCGTCATAGCCCCATTCGTCTCGGAGGATAACGGTTGTCAAATCATAATTAGACGCGCTTTGAACGCCGTTTATCGGGTTGTACGATGTCATTATTGCCTTTGCGCCGCCCTCGTCGATCGCGATTTTGAACGCTTTCAGATAAATCTCGCGCAGCGCACGTTCGCTGACGACAGCGTCGCAGTCGAAGCGATTCAGCTCTTGACCGTTTGCGGCGAAATGCTTGAGCGTTGCAAACGTGCCTGCGGCGGAGATGCCGCGAACCTCAGCCGCCGCGATCTTACCGGCGAGAAGCGGATCCTCCGAAAAATACTCGAAATTTCTGCCGTTGCAGGGATGCCTGTGCAGATTTATTCCGGGACCGAGCAACGCGTCGAGACCGTGCGTGTAAAGCTCGACGCCTTCGTAAACGAAAAGCTCCTCGACTGTATCGTCGTCAAATGTCGAGGCAAGTAAAGTTCCGTTCGGGAGGAGAGTTGCCGCTTCGCCGCGATCGGATCTTATGCCGGAGGGGCCGTC
Source organism: uncultured Lachnospiraceae bacterium (assembly GCA_964580615.1). Taxonomy (GTDB): domain Bacteria; phylum Bacillota; class Clostridia; order Oscillospirales; family CAG-272; genus DTU064. The sequence continues at coordinate 1,078 of CAZOMK010000113.1, forward strand.
TGAGTTTGTTGTGATCGAGATACCGTAATGCTTGAGCGATTCCGTGATGCCGCCGAAAATCGCAGTCGTATATACATCGACCTTGGACGAGTCCATTCCTTCGCCTCTGGCAAGGCAAGCAAGCTCGAAGTCCGTGAGCTGTGACGTGAATTCGTCAAGCGTGCAGGCGCCTTTTTTAACGTCTGAGAGCTTCAGTCCGACGTCACCGGTAAACGGAGCGCAGGTAGGTCTTGCGTTTTGTATACGCTTAACGGGATCGTAGGTGCGTAGCGGTGCGGGCTCGTATGTGAGCTTGCCGTCTGCGTTTTTCATTCTGTAAAACTCGCGAACGGGACTCATCGACTCGGTGCAAGCTTTGACGACGGTGAGCGATTTTTTGACGTATGTATATATCGGCTGTGCGCTTCTGACATCGGTTCCGCCGTAAATGACGTAGTCGCCGGATTCGAGGACGAAAGCGGATCTGTGACCGGTAACGCCGCTGTCATCGTAGGACGCCATCTCGCGCAGGGGGAACGAAAGCTTTATTTTTTGCGAGGCACCGGGAGAGAGAAGCTTTGTTTTTGCGTAGGCGGCAAGGCAACGTGACGGCGTGCCGAGCTGTCCTGACGGTGCATGGAAGTAAAGCTGCACGACCTCCTTGCCCTTCACGTCGCCGACGTTTGTGACGTTGGCAGTTACGTAAAATTTACCGTTGGAGGTGTGCGCGTCGGCGAAAGAAACGTCGAATTTTGTGTATGTCAAGCCGAAGCCGAACGGGTAGAGCACCTTTTCAGGGGCGAAAGTCTCGAAATATCTGTAACCGACGTAGATATCCTCCTCGTAAACGTTGCCGAGGGGATTGCCGAAGTTTTTGTGTGACGGATAATCGTCGATCGATCGAGCGACAGTGTCGGGAAGCTTACCGGACGGCGATGTGCGTCCCGTCAGCACGTCTGCGGCGGCAATACCGCCCTCCTGACCGCCCTGCCAAATGTACATGACAGCGCCGACATTGTATTTTTCGATCCATGACATATCAATTAAGTTGCCGACGTTGAGCGCGACGGCGACACGTTCAAACTTGGACGTGACGCGGCGCAAAAGCTCGTTTTCGTCGTCTGTCAAAAGGTAGCTGCCCGCCTCGGCTTTGTTGTCCTTGTCCTCTCCGGAAAGTCTGCCGATGACGACAAGCGCGCAGCTAGATTCCGAGGCGGCTTTTTCTATTACTTGCTCATCCGGCACGTACTCCGTTTGAAACCAAGGCTCCGTTGCCCAGCCGTTGCCGTTATCGAACGGATTTTGCTTGAGCCATTTCTTGTAATCGAAAACAAGAGCTTCGTTGAGCTTTGTCCTGCGAACCTTGCGGAAGCCGTCGATGATGTTTGTTTTGTGCGTCGTGCGGACAAGTCCCCCCGAACCTGTGCCGGAGAAAATGTAGTCGAATGCAGTTCTGCCGAAAACGGAAACGGTATCATCCTTGCCGAAGGGCAGAACGCCGTCGTTTTTCAAAAGAACAATGCCGTCTGCCGCGATCTTGCGACAAAGCGCGGAAAGCTCCGCGACAGGCTCTCTTTTTCGCGTATTTAGGTTGAGATTTCGATTTTTCATAACTTTCCTCCGAGGGAATTAAGTTTATAGTGCTTGTATTTTTGCATATTTTTTTGCATATTTCAAGGGGGAGGCGCAAAAAAAGCTTGATATTTTCAAAAAAATATGTATAATATAAATAAGACTTGTTCTTATTCTTAAAAAGAGGTGCTTGATGACACGCCAACGTGAGCTTATTTTGAATATAATACAGTCCTCGAACAACCATCCGACAGCGGAGGACATTTTCCGAACCGCGAAAAAGGTCATGCCTTCAATCGCGTACGGAACGGTATACAGAAATTTGTCGCTGATGCTTGATGCCGGAGAGATCCGTCTTGTTGAGGTAACGGACGGCTCAAACAGATATGACAAGAACACAGCGCCGCATGATCACGTGATCTGTCCTGTATGCGGAGCGGTAAGCGATGTGTTTTGGGGCGATCTTACGCCGTTGTTCAAGGAAAAATCGGGACTCGATATATTTTCGTACGAGCTTAATCTGCGTGCGCTTTGCGAAAATTGCAGAGATGACGTCGATTCAAAGTAAAACGGAGAAGTAAAGCTTTTGCAAGAATCTTTACTTCTCCGTTGTTTTTTGTGATTTTTTTGTTTTTGATGCAATGAAAACGCTTTTATTCGTACTTTATAAGTGAAGGGCTCTTCTGAAATTTGCGAAAGGAGAACAGCATGGACGACAAAGATATAATAACGCTTTATTTGCAGCGTGACGAGCGTGCGGTTGCTGAGACGCGCAATAAGTACGACAAATACTGCAAAATGATATCATATAACATTTTGAAGGATCGCGAGACTGTTGAGGAATGTGTCAACGACGCATATCTTTGCCTTTGGGAGAGAATCCCGCCCGCCGAGCCGACAGATTTGTCTGCCTATCTCGGCAGGATAGTCCGAAATATTTCGCTCAAAAGATACACGCACGACAAAGCGGAAAAGCGCGGCGGAAAAGAGGTCGTGCTTGCGCTGGATGAGCTGGAGGAGTGCATTTCATCCGACGACTGCGTCGAATCGACTGTAACATCCAAGGAACTTATGCGTGCGATAGAGGAATTCTTACGCGGTCAACCGAAGGAAAAAAGAGTCATTTTCGTTCGTCGGTATTGGTATCTTGCAAGCATAAAAGAGATTGCGAAAGTTTACGGGATGACATCGTCCAAGGTTGCGTCAGTCCTTTTTCGCATGAGAAACGACTTGAAATCTTATCTTACGGAGGAGGGAATCAGCTTATGAAAAACGATAAAATTCTTTTTATGCTCGGAGACATTTCCGATGATCTGATAGTTGAGGCGTCATACGAGCAAGAGTCATGCGAACAAAAGCCGACGAAAAAAGAAAGCGGTCTTTATCGCAGGATAGGGGCGATTGCGGCGTGCTTTTTGCTTGCGGTTGGGGCTTTGATTTTGCCGAATGCGTTGAAAGAGCGTCAGCCGAGTGATATTATCGTTGATCTTGATTACAATTGTGGCTACAATTCCGATGATATACTGCGGCTTATCGGCGAAAAAAGCAGCTCCGCCGGTGAAATCGAGATAGCAATCGTATCAAAGGTTATGTCCGAGATCAAGGACGAAGCCTTTTCTGATTATAAATCCGGTATTGTCATTGACGAAAAGTACGTGGGAGCGGAGCTCGGTTCCGTTACAGTCAGCGCGTATCTTCACGAATATGATGAAGATAAAGACAGCGAGTTTGAAGAAATCAACGCGACTGTGTATGAAATTGACGGTGTTTCGCCCGATTTTGCGGTGTGCCTGAAATACACCGAGCAAAGCATACACTTCACAACGGAGCATTATTACGTCTGGAGAAATAAGCTTCCGGAAATTTCGAGCTTTGAGGAGTTTTCGCAGGCGTTTGATCTTGCCGAACATTTGCAAACGAAAAAAATATCGTATATTAAAAAAGACGGGTATGCAGACGAAGGCGAAACGAATGTTTATTACATCAGTGAATCGGCGAGGGGGGAGCTGAAGGGCAAGCTGGTCGCGCTGAAGGGCGCTGCTGTTATTCTCGACAACGAAACAGGGAAAGCGCTGGCGGGAATGTCGTATCTGAGCATTGATTCCGAATTGAAGTCGGCGGGGACGCTTGCTAACAGGATGCTTGTGTTTGAAAACGGATACTTGATAGAGATGATGGGAGAAAATGCATACGTTTTCCGTATCGATTCCGCCGCCGATAAAATCACGGACTATGTTTCGGAGAACGGCAGCGTATCGTATTCATATAAAAATATCGAATACGGAGTCATGGAATGATATAAGCACAAAAAAGGACGAGAAAATCTCGTCCTTTTTATTTGAAATTGAAAATTCCGGATAATTGAAATTACTTGATTTCAACTTCTGCGCCGGCTTCAGCGAGCTTAGCCTTGTAGCTTTCAGCGTCTTCCTTGGAGATGCCTTCCTTGAGTTTAGCGGGAACGCCTTCAACCATTTCCTTCGCTTCCTTGAGGCCGAGACCTGTGAGTTCGCGAACAACCTTGATAACGTTAAGCTTGGAAGAGCCAAAGCTCTTGAGGATAACGTCAAATTCTGTCTTTTCTTCTTCAGCGGGAGCTGCTGCGCCAACTGCGCCTGCTACTGCTACGGGAGCTGCGGA
>CAZOMK010000114.1:0-5194 GCA_964580615.1 uncultured Lachnospiraceae bacterium
CATCGCGCTTCGTCCGCTTCGCGACGGTGTTATTAGTCAGTATGAGATCACCCTGAGGATGATACAGCATTTTATTCGTCAGGCGAGCGGGCCCGTCATCTTTAAGCCGCGCGTTATGATATGCGTGCCGTCCGGAATCACGGAGGTGGAGGAGAGGGCTGTTGTCGATGCGGCAACTCAGGCGGGCGCCAAAAAGACGTACCTCATCGAAGAACCCGTTGCCGCCGCTATCGGTGCGGGAATAGACATTTCCGTCCCCAACGGTAACATGGTCATAGACATCGGCGGAGGAACGACGGATATCGCAGTTATTTCGCTCGGCGGAGTTGTTGTTTCCGAGTCGATAAAGATCGCGGGCGACAAATTTGACGAAGCGATAATCAGATACGTACGCAAAAAATATGCAGTTCTGATCGGAGAACGCACCGCGGAGGATATCAAGATTGCCATCGGCTCCGTTTGGACGCGCGAGGAGCGCAAATACATAGACGTAAAGGGACGCTGTCTCATTCAGGGACTTCCGAAGATGATCCGTATTTGGTCGGACGAAATGATAGAGGCGCTTGACGAGCCGATCACGACGATAGTTGAGGCTGTTTGCTCCGTTATCGAGCGCACACCGCCGGAGCTTATCGGAGATATCGTTGCAAACGGTATCGTCATGACGGGAGGCGGAAGTCTGCTTTACGGACTTGATTATCTCATCTCCAACGTTACCGGTATTCCCACGAGAGTGGCTGACAAGGCGATCCAGTGTGTGGCACTCGGCACGGGCAAATCGCTTGACAATATCGCGATGATCCCGGAGGGCGCGATCAACCTTTCACGCTATCGTACGGAGCAGTTCGGATTACAGTAAACAGTAAAACTTCGGTTTACATACGGTTTACATATGTTCAATTCACCTCAAAATAATGACCCGCGACAGGTACAGAGCCTTCGCGGGTCTGTTTTTATTAACGAAAGGATGCCGCTTGACAATCACGGGATTGCGTGATATAATGCTGTTACAGCGTAACATAAAGACAGAAAAGGAGAATGACAATGTACCTTGCTATCAATGATGACAAAATTCCCGGAACTGTTATATATAAAAAAGATATGGACGGCTCAACGGGGCTTGACTTTTTGCAGAAGATATTCTTTTTGAAGGAGGGAATCCCGCTTTCTCTCGTGCGAGATATATCGGGGCTTGACAGCTCAACGCTTCAAAATTGGGTCAAGCGCGGCTGGATATCGAATACGATAAACAAGCTTTATCCCATAAACACCTTTGCGCGAATCATAATCATAAATATGCTTCGCGATACGATGCAGCTTTCAAGAATATCGTATATTCTTTCTTACATCAACGGAAACGTTGACGACAGAGCGGACGATATTATTCCCGAATCGAAGCTCTATGATTATATTTGCAGGATCGCGGACAAGCTGCTCGGAGACGACGCCGTCTGCGACGACGCAACGCTTCACAAGCTGATCGAGGAGCTCATTGACGAGAGCGACTTGAATCCGGCGATTCCGGATGCTAAAAAGCGTCTTGTTTCGGCGCTTGAGGTCATCATAATCGCGCGCTATGCCGCAGTTATACGTTCACATTCGGACGATCTTTTCGCAAAGCTTTGATGTAAAATAAAAAACGGTTCTTCTTTGAAAGAAGAACCGTTTTTTTGTTTTTGTCAGGTGGCGATGCCGGCAAACTGAGTCTGATACAGCTTGTAGTATTCGCCCTTTGCCGCCAGAAGCTCGTCGTGATTTCCCGCTTCTGCAACCTTGCCGTCGGCGATAACGACTATGCAGTCCGCATCTCGGATCGTCGAAAGACGGTGCGCGATTATAAGTGAAGTTCTGCCCTTCATCAAGTGGAGCATTGCCTCTTGAATGTGCATTTCCGTTCGAGTATCGACGCTTGACGTTGCTTCGTCGAGGATCAGGATCTTCGGGTCTGCGAGGACTGCGCGAGCTATCGAAAGAAGCTGACGTTGCCCTTGGCTTATGTTGGAGCCTGATTCGGTAAGCTCTGTTTTGTATCCGTCGGGCAGACGCGAAACGAAACGGTGCGCGTTTGCCATGATTGCCGCTTCCTTGATCTGTTCATCCGTTGCGTCAAGCTTTCCGTAGCGGATATTGGCGCCGATCGTGTCGGAGAAGAGCACTGTATCCTGCAAAACGATGGCTATCGCGGAGCGGAGCGTCTTTTTCGGAATATCGAAAAGATCGATGCCGTCAACGGTGATCGAGCCGCCGTCTATGTCGTAGAAGCGCGTCAGCAGATTGACTATCGTTGTCTTACCGGAGCCTGTTGCACCGACTATCGCTATCTTTTGACCTGCTTTTACGGAAAGATCAAGCTTTTTGAGCACGGGCTCGCCTTCTTTGTAGGAGAACTCGATCGCTTTCATCTCAATGTTACCCTTGATGTCGTCAACGGTGATATCGCTCGTACCATCATCGGCTTCGCTCGGCGAGTCGAGGATGGAGAATACACGCTCCGCGCCCGCGATGGCAGTCAGGATCGTTGCGTATTGGTTGGCGATCTGCGATATGGGCATTGAGAACTGACGCGAATACTGAAGGATCGTCTGAATGTTACCGATGAGCAGTCCGCCCGTGATGCAGTAATAACCGCCGAACGCGGCAACAAGCAGGTAATTGAGGTTGTTGACAACGTTCATGACAGGACCCATGATTCCGCCCCATACATTTGCCTTTATGCTGCAACGGCGAAATTCCTCGCTCGTTTCGCTGAACGCTTCGATCGCCATATCCTCTTTGCCGTACGCCATGACTGTCTTAAAGCCTGAAACCATCTCCTCGACCTGACCGTTAAGATTGCCGAGAAGTATCTGACGTTTTACGAAGTATTTACGCATCAGCTTACTGAGCATTGCGGAGAGGAAGAAGGTGAGCGGGATAGTGCAGAACGAAACGAGAAGCATGACGGGCGTTTTGTAGCAATAAACGATTATCATTACAAATGAGCCGATGAGCGTCAGTACGCTTGAAATAAGCGATGTGATCGAGGACGAGATAGCGTTTGAAACGTTATCAACGTCGTTTGTCATACGGCTCATCAGGTCGCCGTGCTTGTGAGTGTCTGTATATTTGATCGGCAGGTATTCGATCTTGTTGAAAAGATCTCGACGCAGATTATAGACAGTCCACTGTGAAAGCTTAGCCGAAACGAGGGACTGAACGAGCGAGAGAACACAATTGAGGACAAAGATGACGCCCATTAAAATGAGCCAATTCGTAAGTCCGTCGAAATCGACTCTGAGCTGAGAATCGTCGATCGTGATGCAGTTGATGACCTCGCCCTGAACGGCGGGAGAAATGAGGGACGTTGCTGTCGTCATGAGCATGATGACGAGAAGAACGACGATCAAAATATAGTTTTTACCGATATATTTGAGGAGCTTTTTGAGCGTTTCCTTTGTGTTTTGAGGTTTTTCGCGGATCATACCGCCGCCTCTGCCGGGGCCTCCGCGTCCGGGACCGGGACCTCCTCTGCGTGCGGCAGCGGCGCGCAGCTCATCCATGCTCATTTCTTTTTCTTCTTTTTTGATTAGATTTTTCTTGCCGGCAGGCATATCCTTCGGCGTTTTATCGGGGGTAGGACGCTTTTCGTTCACTGTTCGTTGCCTCCTTCAATGCTTTTCATCTGAGAGTTGTAAATATCGCGATAGGTTTCGCTTGTTTTCATCAGCTCGTCGTGCGGAGCGAACGCCGTGACGTTTCCGTGCTCGAGGACGGCGATCCTGTCCGCATTTTTGACGCTGGCGATACGCTGCGCGATCATAATTACCGTTGTACCCTTCAAATTTTCGCGAAGCGCCTTTTGAAGTCTTGCTTCGGTAGAAAGGTCGAGCGCGGAGGTACTGTCGTCAAAAACGATAATTTCGGGGTTACGGACGATTGCGCGCGCGATAGACATTCTTTGCTTCTGTCCGCCTGAAAGAGACGCACCCTTTTCGGATACCATTGTTTCGTATTCGTCGTTGAAGCCGCGGATAAAATCGTCCGCCTGAGCGATCGAAGCCGCACGGACGACCTCCTCGTCGGTTGCGTTTTCGTTGCCCCAACGGATGTTATCTGCGATCGTGCCGGAGAAAAGCTCCGCTTTTTGGAGAACGAAGCCGAACTTGTTACGCAGTTCGTGCAGATCATAGTCGCGGACGTTGACGCCGTCAACGAGGACCTCGCCCTTTGTTGCGTCGTAGTATCTCGGCAAAAGCGAAACGAGCGAGGACTTACCGGAGCCTGTCGCGCCGATTATGGCAACTGTTTCGCCGCGGTTGATCTTGAGGCTTATATCGGAAAGAACGTCGTCTCCCTGCGAGCCGGGGTAACGGAAGGAAACACCGCGAAGCTCGACTGCAACATCTTTTTCCGCTCCGTCCGTTTTGTCGCCGCCGATAATAACGGGATCAGACCAAAGCACCTCACGTACACGGTCAGCGCTTGCTTTGCCGCGTGCGAGCTGCTGGAACATCATCGAGACCATCATAATGGACGAAAGTATCTGTGTGATATAGCTTGCCGCCGCCATAACGTCACCGACTGCGAACTGTTCGAGCGTGCCGTTCAGCGCGGAAAGGTCAACGAGCTTGGCACCGATCCAATAAATCGCGATAACGGCGGCGTTCATAACGAGACTGAGCGCGGGCATAAGGTATGCCATCGTCTTGAAAACCTTAAAGGATGTGTCTCTGTAATCGCTGTTTGCCTTGTCGAAGCGGTCGATTTCGTAGTCCTCACGTGTGTACGCCTTGACGACGCGCGCGCCGGACACGTTTTCCTGTACGATCGCGTTAACTCTGTCGAGCTTTGTCTGCACCTTCATGAACATCGGGTTGACAAGCTTGAGCATTAAAATAACGCAAACGATTATGAAAGGAAGCGCGAAAAGAACGACATAACCGAATCTTGCATTCAGCGTGAGCGTGAAATATATGCCGCCGACAAAGAAAATGGGCGCACGTACAAACATACGCAGCAGCATATTGACGAGATCCTGGAGTGTTGTTATATCGTTTGTGATTCTTGTAACGAGCGAGCCCGTTGTGAATTTGTCTGTCTGTTCCTCGGAAAGATACATTACTATGAGGAACATATAGCATCTAAGGTCATTGCCGAAGCCCTGCGCAGCGACGCTTGCCTTCCATGCACAGAATATGCCCATAAAGCCACAGAC
>CAZOMK010000115.1:0-5104 GCA_964580615.1 uncultured Lachnospiraceae bacterium
CAGTATTGTTTTCGTTTTCCTGCTCGATGACATCAACATGATCTCCGCAAAGCTGTTCCCCTGCGTGATTTATGCTTTTATATCCTATATCAGCGCAAAGCTCATTCATCTTCTATCGACTCCTTAAGCTTTGTCAGCGCGATCTTCGTTTCCGCCGCCGTTTCACCGAGAAGCGACGCGATCTCCTGAACGATACGCATCTGCTTATCAACGACCTTGTCGGCAACGTCTATCGTCTGATGGCTGATCTTTTCTTTACGTCTGCGAGTTTTTTCGTCCTCTGTTATGTCGCGCATGATACCGATCAGCAAATGCGTATCATTATCATACACAACGGTTTGCTCGACGTAGCGCTTATATTCCGCAAGGTAGACCTTTTCGTCGCGCACCTCCTTGCCGGTGTTAAGCACCTGAACAAAGAGCGCGGGATCGAGTATACGGATGACCTGATCACCCACAACGTCAGACGCGTGTCTGATGTTCATTATTTTGCGTGCGGCTTCGTTGATCTGCTGAACCTCAAGCTGCTCGTTCAAAACAATGAATCCGTTGGGCGAGCTGTCAACGATCGCATCGGAGAAGCTCTCCGCCTTATCCTTCAAAAACGGCAGACACATTGATATCTCCGCCTTGCCCTGATAAACGGCGATAGCCTTTTCTCGGCAGGTATTATACCCGCACGTTCCGCAGTTAAGCTCCTGCGAAGGCTTGTACTTGCCCATCTGACGCAAAAGCTGAGAGATCTCGGCTTCCGTCGGCACAGGCGCCTTTTGCGGGATATATTCAAAATATTTTCTCACATCCGCGTTCTGCGGCTGCTCGACCTCGAAATCGTTCTCGCCCGCATAAGCGGAAACGGCGAGATAATCCTGGATCGTTGAATAGTGATACTTTTCCATGACGGGGCCGTTTATACAGCTTCCGACACAGGCGGACATCTCGATAAAGCACTTATGGATCTTTCCGTTTTCGATCTCACGGAGCGCATTCATGCAATTCTCGACGCCATCAAGCGCAAGATATGTATATCCGGATATTTCGGGCTTCATCGTCTTGAGTATTCCGCCCGTTGTGGGGAAGAAACGCGCGCGACTGTTTTCGTTATCGTCGAGCTTCTGCTCAAGCGTGATGTTTTCGTCGCTCAACCATTTCGTCAGCTCGTCGTAAGTCAAAACGGCATCAACGATTCCCTCGTAATGCTCCGCCTCATCCTTTTTGGCGACGCACGGGCCGATAAACACCGTTTTTGCATCGGGGATACGCTTTTTTATGTCGAGGCAATGAGCCTGCATCGGCGAAACAACGTCCGCAAGGTACTCAAGCGCCTTCGGGAAATGCTTTTGAACCAAAAGGTTGATTGCATGGCAGCATGACGAGATGATAACGTCGTTGACGTCCTCCTTGATCATGCGCTCGTACTCGTTTTTAACGATGGTGGCGCCGATTGCAGTCTCCTCAACGCCGGCAAAGCCGAGCTTCATAAGCGCCTCACGCATGGAATCGATTCCGACGCCGTGATAATTTGCGATAAACGACGGAGCAAGGCTGACTATAACGGGCGCGCCGCTGTTTATGAGCACCTTTACCTTTTCGGTTTCGTCAACGATCTCCTTTGCGTTTTGCGGACATACGACAAAGCACTGTCCGCAAAGGATACATTCGTTTCCGATGATGTGCGCTTGGTTTCCCGAAAAGCGGATCGCCTTCACGGGACAATGACGGATACATTTATAGCAGTTCTTACAGTTCAGTTTCTTAAACGATAAGCAATTCGGCATAAATCATATCTCCTTACTGTTCAGATATTGGCAAGAATATGTTCCGTAAAAAATTCCTTAAAATTTTCCTTTGTGATTCCCGTATAGACCTCGTCATCGACCTGGATGGTAACTCCGACGCGATTACATTTACCGATGCAAAAGCTGCCCGCAAGCGTAACCTCATCGCCTATTCCGGCTTCCTCAACGGCATTTTGCAAAAGCTCCACTATTTCCGCCGAGCCCTTCAAATAGCAGGAGCTCCCGACGCAGACCTGTATTGTCATATATTATACCTTTGCGCGAACGTTTGTCTCGAAGAATTCTTCGACTGTGTCGGGGGATACGGAATAAAATTCGTCATCAACCGTTACGCATACGCCCTGCTGACATTTGCCGAGGCAGAATGTGGCAGCAAGCTCGACCTTATCGCCGAGGTCGTGCTGTGCAACAAGATTCTGGAGCTGTTCAACTACCTGTCTTGAACCCTTGAGGTGGCATGAGCTACCGATACATACTGTAATTTTCATTTGTTGTCTCCTTTTTAGAGGTCATTTTTATTTTATAAATTCATTTTTTTCGCGCCGACAAAGCATTCGTCGACACATTCCGTATTAGTATATCACATTTTTTCTTTTTACGCAACATTTTTCACAGAATTATAATCATATAAATAATACCAACCGTACACCCCCGAAATTTATGCGGTTTGCAAAAAAAGCGACGCCGAGTAAGCGCACAAGCGCATATTTTCACTCGAAAACGAATACAATTTTGAAAAAAGCATTTCGGAGAACTTATGAACAAAAGCATCTCTTTTCGCCAAGTTATTGGCTTTGTATTTGTATCCGTCACGGGCACTTTCTTACACTTTTTATATGAGCTTACGGGAAGAAGTCTCTTTGCCGCGCCGTTTTCCGGCGTAAACGAATCAACATGGGAGCACATGAAGCTCATCTTTTTTCCCATGCTCGTCTTCGCTCTGATCGAGTGGCATTTTTCGAAGGACATTAATAGCTTTATGTGCGTCAAATTAGTCGGCACGCTCACCGTGCTAACACTCATTCCCGTGATTTATTACACATATAACGGTGCGTTCGGTAAATCTCCCGATTGGTTCAACATCTCCGTTTTTTACATCTCCGCGGCAGCGGCATTTCTCCTTGAAGCAAAGCTTTTCAAGTCAGAACGGACCTGCAAACTGCCGTCCTCCGTAGCGATATTCATTTTGTGCTGTATCGGCGCCTCGTTTGTGATTTTCACCTTCACGCCGCCCCGTCTTCCGCTGTTCGAGGACCCGATAACGGGGCTTTACGGACTGATGTAATGCGCTCTCAATTAAATCTCGTTTTTTTTCGGTTTATATCTTGACACAAATAAAAACGAATGTTAATATTATTACGAAATCATAAATATTTTTAAGGAGATACTATTTATCATGAAATGCCCCAATTGCGGTGTTGAGCTTAACGACGGCGCCGCTTTCTGCACATCCTGCGGCTCTCAGCTTTCCGCTGAAAGCAAGCCGGAAGCACCCGCCGAAGCTCCCAACGCGCTTGACAAATTTCTCGACACTCTTATGGATAAGCTTACACCGGTCGCAGTTAAGATCAAGGACTTTTTCTCTGTTAAAAGAAATTTGATCGCAACAGGCGGAGTCCTCGCGGCTCTCTTGCTCGTCATCATCATCTCTTCCGCCGTTTCTTCCGGAAACACAGGCTTCACGGAATATGGCAACTATTACGGAATATCTTACAATGACGACGGCAATCTCGTTATCCTCAATAAAGGCAAGGTGATCGAAACCTCAATCGAATGCACTGCTGAATCCGTAGCCAGCACAGTAAGATCCCAAGACGGATCCATTATGGCTATAAGAGTTGACAACGTCATTTACTACGTCAAAGGCAATACACTTACGAAGGTAGACGAAGAAGCCTCCTCCATGAGATTGGCAACAAGCGGCAAGGCTATCGCATACATAAGCGAAGGCAGCTCCCTTTATCTTTACACGATCGGCGGAGATTCCGTCAAGGTTGAGGACGACGAAGTCGTTTCCTCGTATACGATCTCTCCCGACGGTAAGTCCCTGCTCTATTCCATTTATGACGAAGACAAAAACGAATATCCCGTTTACTACTTCAACGGAAAAGAATCCGTTAAGATCGCATCCAACGGCACACCCTGCGGCGTTTCCAACGGCGGAAAATACATTTACTACTCCTCTGTAAACGATAAGGGTGAGACCTACCTTTACTTCTACAACAAGAGCAAGGAAGAAAAGACCAAGCTCGAAACTATAAAATCCTATTACTTCAACGAGGATCTCTCCCAGGTTCTTATCCTCAGCGAAGATATGAAGACATACATAAGCTCCAAGGGTAAAGATGCGGAAAAGATCAGCAGCAAGGCGATTTTCCTCATCTCTCCCAAAAAAACTATCACCATAAACAGCATACAGCCCGTTGATGATTTCTACGGCAAGTATTTCAGCGGCGACGGTGCGGTCTACAAGATCGAAAAGGATTCAGACAAGACCATCAAGCTTGTTTCCAATATTACAAGCTGCCACATGAGTGACAATTTCGAAACTCTCTACTACACAAACAAGGATTATGATCTGTTCGTAACAAAAACAAGCTACGGCGAAAAAGCTAAAGAAAAGGCTACCGAAATTGCCGAGGAAGTTTCCGATTTCGAAGTTACAAGCGATTGCGGCCTTGTATATTACATTTCCGATGACGAAGCCTTTGTAATCAAGGGCAACGGCTCCGGCGAGGCGAAGCGCGTTTCTTCCGACGATGTTGACTCATCGCTCGTTATCGACGGAAAAGACAATGTTTACTTCATCTGCGATGGTGAATTCCATGCTGTAAAGGGCAAAAACACATCCGTCTCCATTGTTGAAGATTATTCCTCCTATCGGAACTTCGGCGGTTATTTGTACGTTTTCGATGATGATTCCTGCTACTACGTAAAGGGAACAAAGGCTGAAAAGCTCTTTGATTGTGCTGATTTCGCAATAAAGTATTAAACAGCAAAAAATCCCGTGCTCTGCACGGGATTTTTTAATTTTGCTTCATTTGATGCAAGAACGCGATGACGGAAATCATGCCTGTTTTTCAACGGGTTTATACAACTTTTTTACATCATCGGAGCTTATGCGTTTTGCGCGCTCAGCTTCGGAAAGCTTGCCGTAACGACAGTCCCCTCTCCGAGCCGACTTTCTATATCAACTCTGCCGCCGTGAAGCGCGACGCCGTTTTTGACGATCGAAAGTCCGAGTCCCGTACCGCCGACAGATCGCGAATGACTTTTGTCAACGCGATAAAACCGCTCAAACACAC